>NZ_JBHWKU010000025.1:0-4085 GCF_042730645.1 Streptomyces sp. NPDC059906 | reverse complement strand
GAGGAGGACTGAGCCCTCCTCGTCGCCACCGCCCGCCGCCGCCCGGCTGCTCCGGCGGTCAGCGCATCAGCAGGCCCGCCGCCTCCACCAGGTCGCCCGAGGGCACCGCGACCAGGCCGGTCTCCACGCCGGAGGCCAGCAGCCGGTGCGCGGGCAGGACCCGGACCGTGTAGCCGAAGGGGCCGGTGCGGTCCAGGGCGAGCGGGCCCTCGTAGGCCCAGCGGCCCTCCAGGTCGGGCCCGCCCACCGGTTTCAGCGGTGTCCTCGCCGCGTCGGTGATCCGGTCCTCGGAGTCCACCCGGCCGGAGACCGCCTGCACCTCCACGTCCTGAGGCGCGAGGTCGCCGAGCTTCACCCGCACCCGCAGCGCGAGCGTGGTGCCGAGTTCGGCGCTGGCGGTGGCGGCGGAGGTCTCCACGTGGTCGACGCTCACCCCGGGCCAGGCCGCCCGCACCCGCGCCTTCCACTCGGCGAGCCCGCGCGCGGAGTCCGGGTCCATCGCACGGTGCGCCTCGGCGGCGGGGGTGTAGAGCCGCTCGACGTACTCGCGGACCATGCGGCCGGCCAGCACCTTCGGGCCGAGCAGGCTGAGGGTCCTGCGCACCATCTCCAGCCACCGGTCGGGCAGCCCGCTCGCGGCCCGCTCGTAGAAGCGCGGGGTGATCCGCTGCTCCAGCAGGTCGTAGAGGGCGTCGGCCTCTATGGCGTCGCGCCGGTCCGGGTCGGTGCCGACGCCGTCGGCGGTGGGGATCGCCCAGCCGAAGTCCGGCTGGTACCACTCGTCCCACCAGCCGTCGAGGACCGACAGGTTGAGGCAGCCGTTGAGCGCCGCCTTCATGCCGGAGGTGCCGCAGGCCTCCAGCGGCCGCAGCGGGTTGTTCAGCCAGATGTCGCAGCCCGGGTAGAGCTTCTGCGCCATCGCCATGCCGTAGTCCGGCAGGAACACGATGCGGTGCCGCACCCGCGCGTCGTCCGCGAACCGCACCAGCTCCTGCACCAGCCGCTTGCCCCCGTCGTCCGCCGGGTGCGCCTTGCCCGCGACGACGATCTGGACCGGCCGCTCGGGATGCAGCAGCAGCTCCGTCAGCCGCTCCCGGTCGCGCAGCATCAGCGTGAGCCGCTTGTACGACGGGACGCGCCGCGCGAAGCCGATGGTGAGCACGTCCGGGTCGAGGGCGTCGTCGATCCAGCCCAGCTCGGCCGTCCCGGCGCCGCGCTGGCGCCAGGAGGCGCGCAGCCGCTCGCGCACCTCCTCCACGAGCTGGGCGCGCAGGGTGCGGCGCAGCTCCCAGATGTCCTGGTCGGGGATGTCGGCGACCGAGTCCCAGCGGTCCGAGCCGCCGACGGCCAGCGCGTCCTCGGCCCGCTGCACGCCGATCTGCCGGGCGCCGAGCCGGAACACCTCGGGCGCCACCCAGGTCGGTGCGTGCACGCCGTTGGTGACGGAGGTGATCGGCACCTCGTCGGCGTCGAAGCCCGGCCACAGCCCGGCGAACATGCCCCGGCTGACCCCGCCGTGCAGCACGGAGACACCGTTGGCGCGCTGGGCGAGCCTGAGACCCATCACGGCCATGTTGAACAGGTTCGGCTCGCCGCCCGGGTAGGTCTCCATGCCGAGCCTGAGGACGCGTTCGACGTCGATGCGCGGGAGTTCGGCGTCGGGGCCGAAGTGGCGGGCGACCAGCTCGCGGTCGAAGCGGTCGATGCCGGCCGGGACCGGGGTGTGCGTGGTGAAGACGGTGCCGGCCCGCACCGCCTCCAGCGCCGAGCCGAAGTCCGACCCCGCGTCGCACAGTTCGGCGATGCGCTCCAGGCCGAGGAAGCCGGCGTGGCCCTCGTTGGTGTGGAACACCTCCGGCGCGTCGTGCCCGGTGAGCCGGCAGTACGTCCGTACCGCCCGGACACCTCCTATGCCGAGCAGCATCTCCTGGAGGAGCCGGTGCTCGCTGCCGCCGCCGTAGAGCCGGTCGGTGACGCCGCGTTCGCCGGGGTCGTTCTCCTCGACGTCGGAGTCGAGGAGCAGCAGCGGCACCCGGCCGACCTGGGCCAGCCAGACGCGGGCCCGCAGTTCCCGGCCGCCGGGCAGCGCGAGGGCGACGTGCGCCGGGGTGCCGTCGCGCTCCTTCAGGGGCGCGAGGGGCAGCTCGTGGGGGTCGAGGACGGGATAGTGCTCCTGCTGCCAGCCGTCCCGGGACAGGGACTGGCGGAAGTAGCCGTGCCGGTACAGCAGGCCCACGCCGACCAGCGGCACGCCCAGGTCGCTGGCCGCCTTGAGGTGGTCGCCGGCCAGGATGCCGAGACCGCCGGAGTACTGGGGCAGGGCGGCGGTGATGCCGAACTCGGGCGAGAAGTAGGCCACGGCGGCGGGGAGTCGGCCCGACTGGGCCTGGTACCAGCGGTCGCCGGTCATGTAGTGGTCGAGGTCGTCGGCCACCGCGGTGAGCCGGCGCAGGAAGCGCCGGTCCCCGGCCAGCTCCGCGAGACGCGCGGGTCGGACGGTGCCGAGCAGCCGTACCGGGTCGCGGCCGGACGCGGTCCAGCACTCGGGGTCGACGGACTGGAAGAGGTCGCGGGTCTCCGGGTGCCAGGACCAGCGCAGATTGCGGGCCAGATCACTGAGCGGCCGGAGGGGGTCGGGGAGAACGGGACGGACGGTCAGTCGACGGATCGCCTTCACCCTCCCGACGTTACCGCGCGATGTGTCCCTTGTTGGGGCCTTCGCCCTGATGCGCCGGGCAGGAACTGACGCGCACGGCGTGTCGATATGGCCGGATCTTTCCCCGTCGGCCTTCTTGTGGCGCTTCGGCCCGCAAGGAAAGCTGCACATGTCGCGACGAACGCTGATTGCGGGAGCGGCATCCGGGAAAGCGACGGTCAGATCGCGCGGTGTGTCGTGATGTCGACATACGCGCGAGTAGTTAACAAAGTGCCGGATTGCCCACCGGAAGAGTGTGGGAAGGCTCCTGCGGTACGCCCCGCACGCACCTCGCAGGACCCACCTCCCCAGCAGTCATCCGCCCACCCAGTTGACGCGGACAGGAGCGGTCATGCCCGCCACGCACCACTCGTCAGCCACCTCCGCGGAGCGCGCCACGGTCGTCGGGCGCATCCCCGTCCTGGACGTCCGTCCGGTCGTCCAGCGGGGGCGCAGGCCGGCCAAGGCCGTCACCGGTGAGTCGTTCGAGGTCTCCGCCACCGTGTTCCGGGAGGGGCACGACGCGGTGGGGGCCAACGTCGTCCTGAGAGATCCGCGGGGCCGGCCGGGCCCCTGGACGCCGATGCGGGAGCTGGCCCCGGGCACCGACCGCTGGGGCGCCACCGTCACCGCGGGCGGGACCGGGATGTGGTCGTACACCGTGGAGGCGTGGGGCGATCCGGTCACCACCTGGCGGCACCACGCCCGGATCAAGATTCCGGCGGGCATGGACACGGACCTGGTCCTGGAGGAGGGCGCCCGGCTGTACGAGCGGGCCGCCGCCGACGTGCCCGGACGCGAGGACCGGCGTGAACTGCTGGCCGCCGTGGACGCGCTGCGGGACGAGGGCAGGCCGGCCGCGTCCAGGCTGGCGGCGGCGTTGAGGCCCCAGGTGGACGCGGTCCTGGCCCGCCACCCGCTGCGGGACCTGGTCACCTCCTCCGACCCCCTGCCCCTGCTCGTCGAACGCGAACGCGCCCTGTACGGCGCCTGGTACGAGTTCTTCCCCCGCTCCGAAGGCACCCCCGACACCCCGCACGGCACCTTCCGCACCGCCGCCCGCCGCCTGCCCGCCATCGCCGCCATGGGCTTCGACGTCGTCTACCTCCCCCCCATCCACCCCATCGGCACCACCCACCGCAAAGGCCGCAACAACACCCTCTCCGCCACCGGCGACGACGTCGGCGTCCCCTGGGCCATCGGCTCCCCCGAAGGCGGCCACGACACCATCCACCCCGCCCTCGGCACGATCGACGACTTCGACCACTTCGTCACCGAAGCCACCCGCCACGGCCTCGAAATCGCCCTGGACTTCGCCCTCCAGTGCTCCCCCGACCACCCCTGGGTCCACAAACACCCCGAGTGGTTCCACCACCGCCCCGACGGCACC
>NZ_JBHWKU010000024.1:0-132557 GCF_042730645.1 Streptomyces sp. NPDC059906 | reverse complement strand
GTGGGCGTCGTCGGGGGCCGTCGGGGGCCGTCGAGGCCGTCGGCTCAGGTCCGGCTCACCTCCCGGCGAGCCGCCGCCGGCGGACCAACAGCCCGCCGGCCACCCCGGCGGCGGCGAGGGCACCCGCCCCCACCCCGGCGGCGACCGGCACGGTGTCCGTCGGCCCCGAGTCCCCGGCGGTACGGGCGTCCGCGGCGACCCGCGCCCGCCCGGCCCCGGTGTCGAACCCTCCGGCGTAGCCGCCCTCGTCGTACGCGGAGCCCGGCATCTTGTCGGCGTACCGCTGGTGCACCAGGCGCTGGTAGCGCGCCAGGCCGGTGCCCCCGGCGCCGACGGAGGCGCGGGCCTCGTCGTTCAGCGGGACCACCCGGCCGTCGGCCACCTGGTACCAGGCGTTCAGCTGGGGCTCCCGGAAGACCACCGAACCGGCGTCGGCGCGGGCCGCGTAGTCGGTCTCGTCGCTCCCGGTGGCGATGTTGACCACCTGCCACTTCCCGGCGACCCGGGCCGTCCACACCGAGGCGGTGTCGCCGTCGGCGTCGACGGCCTCGGACGCGGCGAACTCCATCGTGGCCACCGGGGTCCGGCCCGCCGAGGCCGCGGTGACGAACTCGGGGTTGAGCGAGTACACCGGTACGGCCCTGCCGACCAGGCGCGGATCGGCGGCCTCGGCGGCGGTGGCCTCCTGGGCGGGGCTGAGTCTGCCCTTGCGGCCCGGCGGGAGGCCGTCGCGGGCGAAGAAGGTCTCCAGGACCTGCAGGGTGGCCGGGGCCCCGGCGGCCCGGTGGGCGGCGGACAGCTGCGCCGGGGTGGGAGCGTCGGCCACCACATGGGTTTCGGAGGGTCCCGTCTGGCCTGCGGCGGCCGCCGGACCCGGCCCGAGAAGGGCCACGCCGGGAAGCGCGATCAACAGGACGGTGTGTCGAAGTCGGGGTCGGAGTCGGGGTCGGGGTCGGAGTCGGGGTCGGGGTCGCATACCGGGCTCACGCTCCGATGCCGTAGAGGGAGTGGGTCCAGAAGAAGGAGCCGTTGTTGACGTAGTAGCCGTAGGTGGCCCAGTTGTAGCGGTTGCTCGACGGCCAGGGATCGCCCCAGTACACCCAGTTCCTGCTGACGTCGTAGCCGTACACGGTCAGCATGTGACCGCCGCCGGACTGCCACTGGATCCGCGACATCACCGGGCGGTCGGCGTCTATCTCCCGGGTGATCGTGTCGTAGTTGAGGTAGCCGTTGACGTACCGGCCCGGGTTGATGCCCATCGCGTCGAACGCCCGCTGGTCGTTGCCGAGGGTGGCCTGCCAGTTGGGGCAGGAGCTGTTCACGGCCCGGCCGAAGGCGAGGTTGCAGAACTGGTTCTGCGAGTAGTCGTGGCCGTAGTACTCCGCGACGGTGTCGCCCGTCGCGGCCCAGCACCAGTTGCTCAACTGCTGGGCCTGCATGGAGATGTTCAGCCGGCGCCAGGTCCACTCGGCCTGGGTACTGCTGCTGCCGCTACCGCCGACCGCCGAGCGAGCGGTGGTGGACGGCGCGGTGCGGGCGGACGGCGAAGACGCCGCCGCCGACGCAACGGAGGGACTGAGCAGCCCGACACTCGCCGAGAGCGCGAGCGCGACGGCCCACCGTCGCCGTCTCCGTGAGGACAGGGACAAGCGCATGGACGGCCTCCTTGTGGGGTTGGCGAACCACCGGCCGGGACCAGGGGAGGACGACGGAACCAGAAACCGGATACGAGGAACCGGAGACGAGGAACCGGGACCGTCGCGGCCGACCGGGGAAGTGGTTCGAGAATCGGACCGCGCACCGGGTCCTTCAAGGCACGGGAAAAACAGGCCGGTTCGGCGGTGAACCAGGTGTGAACAACCGTGAACGGCTCACGGACCGGCCCTGGCTCACGTCCCTCCAGCCCCCGGCCCCACCGCCCGCGGACCGTCCGGTCCACTCGCCGTGGAATCGTCCCGTCCGACCCGGTGCCTTCCACCGCCGACTGTGTGAACATCCACTCGAAGCACACGGGACGGGGTACCGGCGGAGGTGAAGATGTGATGCGTACCGATACACGCCCTGGCGGCACCGTGCGGGGCGACCCACCGGACGACGCCCTGACCGAGGCGCTGCGCACCGGCCCCTTCCACCTGGCCCTGCGCACGGCCGTCCGACGCCGCGGCCTCGCCCTGCACCGCATCCGCCACCACCTGGCCGAACAGGGCCTCCAGGTCAGCGTGACCAGCCTCAGCTACTGGCAGCGCGGGGAACGGGTACCGGCGAGGACCGAGTCGGTGCAGGTGGTCAGGGCACTCGAAAACATCCTGGACATCGCCCCCGGCGCCCTGGTCCGCCTGCTGGAGCCGTTCCACGGCGGAGCCACGGGCAGCACGACCCGGGCGGCCCGCCGCTACCAGGAGCTGTTCGGCCCGGACACGGCGGTCCTCTACCTGCTGGACCAACTCGACTGCCCCACCGAGGACCGCCTCCACACGGTGAGCCAGTCGGAGCAGGTCCACCTCGGCCCCCGACGCGAACTGTGGCGCCGCGAGGTCCAGCAACTCGTACGGGCACACCGGGGCAACGTCGACCGGTACGTCTCCATCTACCAGGGCGACCCCGGCTGCGACATCAGCCGGGTACGGATCGACCCCCTGGACAACTGCCGCCTGGGCCGCGTGCGCGGCGATCAGTCGGCCTCCCTCCTCGCCGTGGAGCTGGTCTTCGACCGCCCCCTGTCCCTCGGCGAGACCCAGCCCTTCCGCTACCGCGTCACCGACGGCACCGGCGGCGAGTGCACCGAGTACACCCGGGGCTTCCGCTACCCGGTCGGCCACTACCTCCTCCAGGTCTACTTCGCCCCACCGACCCTCCCGGTCCGCTGCTACGGCTTCACCCGCCGCTCCGCCCACGCCCCCCGCCACCACGTCACACCGATCCCCCTCAACGGCTACCACAGCGCCCACCTGACGGAACAGAACGCCAGCCCGGGCATCGTGGGCCTGGCCTGGGAGTGGGACTGATCTTGAGGCCTTGGTCAGCGAGGGGTGTTGGTCGACGAGAGGCACTGGTCAGCGCAAGGCACCGGCATTTTCAAGCTCACCCAGGCAGGCCGCCGCCTCGGCAACCTACCCTTCGCTGAACACCCGCACCCCGCCCGCCGCAACAGCGCCGTGGTCACGCCGTGCCCCGGCACCCGCGTCCCCGAGAACCGCCCGTCATAGACGCGAAGCGAGCCGCAGGAAGGGCTGGACTCCTTCAACAACGCCACGCGGACCCCTGCCGCACGGGCCGCCTCCAGCGCAAGCCGGGCACCGCGGACGAAGTACAGGCTGACGTCCTCACCCGACTCGGTGAGCACCCGGGCGACTCCGTCCAGAACACCGTCGCCGTCACCGCCCACGATCTCCGCCGCCGGCCGCGGCACCGGCAACCCCCCGGACACCTTGGGACGGAAGACCACCACTCGCCCCTCGCTCTACCACCGCGCGACGACCTCGTCACGGACCGGCTTGGCACCCCCGTCATAACGCACCCGCCTACCCAAGAGACAGGCACTCACCAGAATCCGCTCCACCACTCCAGGCTACGACCCGGACCCACCTGGCGGGCATGGCTCCTCCCCGAGCACCAGGGTGCCGAAGGGATTGTCGATGACATACCGCCAACGGCCGTCCGAACCCCGCCGCGCGACATCGGTGGCAGTACCTTCGACGTGCACGACCTCCCCCTCCCGTCCGACCCCGTCGATGACCCAGTCGACGACCAGCAGCGCCAGACTCCCACTCCGATACACATGCCGTGGACGAACCGAAATGGGCACACCAAGCCCCTGCAACCGGCCGTTAGCGACACCCAACTCCGCCCCGGTCACCGGCGCCCCCGGCTCCGGAACCAGCACGGCCGCCTCCTCGTAGACCTGCGCCAATGCGCTGGCGTCACCGCTGTTGAACCGCTCGGCGAACACCACGGGCACGTCTTCGGGCAGATCGGCCAACTCGCGCATGATCGACAGACATCCTTCCGGACCGGGACAATCGAACCGCCCCCCACGCCGGGAGGCGATCCCACGCTAGGAGGCGACCTCGTGACTCACCGAACGGTTGGTCACCCGCCAGGACTCCCCGACGATCCGCGCGCCGATGTCACCGCACCCACTCCCGAGTGCCCGGTGGAGATCACCCTGGCGGTCCTCCAAGGCCGCTGGACGACGCTGGTGATCCGCGAACTGCTGCGCGGCGACCGCTCCTACGGCGAACTGCGCGCCGCCCTGCCCGCCCTCTCGGACAAGGTGCTGTCCGACCGCCTGGTCCAGCTCACCAGGACCGGAGTAGTCGAACGCCACCGCCACCCCGCCTGGCCCCCACGCGTCCTCTACACCCTCACCCCGACCGGCCACTCCCTGGGCCCCGTCCTCCAGGCCCTGTGGGACTGGGGGGCACGGGCTTCGGGCCCGGACAGTGCGACTGGGCCCAGCCGGACGCCCACACGCGTATGACCAGCGAGAACGAAACGAAATGTCCTGGCCGGCCCCTCCCGCCCTGGACCGAGCCTCACCCGTGTCGAACCCGATCGTGGTGTCATCGGCGGTCCGCGCACCCACGAGCCGTCCGGACGCCTGGGAGGGCCGTGTCCGGATCAGAGCGCGTACTGCCCGAGAACCGCTGTGCGGGTCCGGAGCATCGGTTGCAGCTCGCGGCGCAGCAGATCCGCGTCCGGTTCGGGCAGCTTCAGCGACGCACGCCGCATACGTACACTCCAGGTCTTCGGGTTTGGAAAGGCCTGAAGCTGAGGGACGAGGTCGGCGAGGATCACTCCCTCGTGCCGCGGGGCGAGCCCGTGCACTTGGAGGGTGCACCCCGAGGTGAAGTCCCGGTCGCCGAACGAGACGGGTTCCGGGAGTGCCGCGACGTGGGAGGTGACGGTCGCCAGGCCCATGATTCGTCCGCGATCGCGTCCGGGATTCCGGAAGTAGCCCTGGTCGTGTACACGAGGATCTCGTCGCCCTTCTCGGGAAGCCCGCTGCCGCGTCCGGCCGGGAAGGCCATCCGCTGGTTGTCCAGCACCCAGGCCAGGGGCTCCCGATCGCCGAGGATGATCAGGTGCGTCGCCATCAGGCACCGCCTCGCAGCTGCTCGCGGAGGTCCTGGAGCCGGACCTCGGGATTCTTCTTGAGGACGTACTTTCCGTAGCCGTTGATGTCGACTCCGGTCTGCGCCTTGAGGGCGGGCGAAGGCTTGGAGAACGAGCGGCCGTCCTCGATCTCGAGCCATCCGTCCGCCGTCACTGTGGCCTCATGCGTCAGCCCACGGCGCGGCTGGACGTGGATCAGCTTGTCCCCTGCCTCGAGTATGCCCGCCGTGATGAACGGCATCAGGTCACCGGGGCGCCGATCCTCCGCAGATGTCGTGGTGAGGTGGGTGTCCTCTAGGAGTAGGCGTCGCAGTACGTCGTTGGGGGTGTCCACCAGGGGCTTGCTCCGGCTCTGCAGGAAGGCAAACACCTCGCCGTCGATCTCGATGGAACGCTTGGGCACGACCGACCTCCATCATGAGAAACTTCGTATCTCCAAAGCTTAGGGGATTTGAAGTTTTCGTGCAAGGTTGATCGCATCCGGCCGGACCGTCCCCGGCAGCCAGTAACATGTCGATCCGTGACGTAGGGGAGCAACTGTGTTACTGGGGGTTTGACGTGGCGCTGGACGGGCCCAGCCTGGGCAAGATGCTGGACGACGTGGCGGCTGGCCGGATCCAGCTCCCCGACTTCCAACGACAGTGGAAGTGGGACGACGACCGGATCCGCGCCCTGCTGGCGACCGTGACGCTCGACTACCCACTGGGTGTCGCGATGACGCTGGAGACGGGCGGCGACGCCCAGTTCAAGGCCCGGCCGCTGCACGGCACCGGTGTGCAGCCGCACGTGGTGCCGGAGCAACTGCTGCTCGACGGTCAGCAGCGGCTGACCTCCTTGTTCCAGGCACTCCGGTCCGACCGGCCGGTGGAGACGACAGGCGCACGCAACAAGCCGCTCAAGCGCTGGTACTACATCGACATCGCCAAGGCGGTGGACGAGGCGGCGGATCGCGACGAGGCGATCGTGTCCGTCCCCGAGGACCGAGTGTTGCGCGGCGCCTACGGCCACGCGGCGACGCGAGACCTCTCGACGCGTGAGAAGGAATGCGCGAACGGCCTGTTCCCCCTGAACCTCATCTTCGAACCCGACCTGACCGGGAAGTGGCAACGGGCCTACGTGGCCGGCGGCGACGACCGCTGGGACCTGTGGTCGGCCTTCCAGGCCCGGGTCATCGACACGGTCAAGGGCTTCAAGGTGCCGTTGATCCGACTCCCGAAGGAAACCCGCAAGGAAGCGGTGTGCTCCGTGTTCGAGCGGGTGAACACCGGCGGCGTCGTCCTCAATGTCTTCGAGCTGCTCACAGCGACCTATGCGGGCGATACGCAGTACTCGGCGGGCCACGGAGGCCATGACTTCAGCCTCATCAAGAACTGGCAAGCCATCAAGGGCGAGCTGTGTTCCGATCACCAGGTGTTCGGCACCCTGGACAAGGACAGCGGTCAGGAGACCGGGCTCACGAGCCTGGACTTCCTTCAAGCCATCGCGCTGGTGCGCACGTACCGGCGCAAACAGGAATTCCTGGCGGAGAACCCCGGCGCGACGAACGCCCCGGCAGTGAGCTGCAAGCGCCGCGACCTGTTGCACCTTCCGCTGACCGACTACACGACGATCGCTCCGAAGGCGGCCGAGGCGTTGTCCTGGGTGGGCCGCTTCCTGGCCACGCAGCACGTTTTCCGTGAGCGTGACCTGCCGTACGGGTCGCAGGTGGTGCCCCTGGCGGCCATCGTGGTCCTTCTGCGCGAGACACTGCAGGAACCGGATGTTCAGGAGAGGCTTGCCCGCTGGTACTGGTGTGGCGTCCTCGGCGAGCTCTACGGAGGGGTCACGGACACCCGGTTCGTGCGGGATGTCGAGCAGGTGGTCGGCTGGATCAGGGACGGCGGTGCCGAGCCCGACACGGTCACCGAAGCGACGTTCCAGGAACAGCGCCTGCACCGGCTCGCCTCGCGTAACAGCGCCGCGTACAAGGGCGTCCACGCCCTCCTTCTCAAAGAGGGGGCGGTCGACTGGTTCTTCCACGGCGAACCGATCAACGAGCAGTTCCTGATCGGGCAGTACGTGGACATCCGGCAGGTCTTTCCGAAGGCGTGGTTGGAGCAGAACGGCGTGGACGGCTCCCGGATGAGCAGCATCGTCAACAAGACGCCGTTGTCCTACCGGGCGCTCCAGGCAATGGGAGCCAGCGCGCCGTCGGCGTACCTGGCCGCTTTCGAACGGCATACCGGCAGTCCCGGTGACTGGTTCGACGACATCGTCGGAACGCACCTCATCGACGCCAAGACGTTGCGTGCGGACGACTTCGACGCCTTCTACCGGGATCGGACGGCCAGGCTCCTGGAACTCGTGGAGCGAGAGATGGGCAAGGCCGCGGTGCGCGAGAGGACGAGCGATGCCGTCGCCGGATGATGCCAACGTCAAGGGACTGGAAGGCGTAGCCCTGCCGATCCGGGGCCTGTTGTCCTTGTGGGGCTACCGGATCCGTGACCACACATCCGTCCCTCAGATCCGGCTCGACTTGACGAACGCCGGCTTGACCGCGGTTCCTGACTTCGCTGCCGGTTCACTCGATGACGAGGTCGCGATCGTCCCGATCGCCCACGAGCGAGACACGGTCGCCGACGCGGGCGATGCGGCCACCGAACAGGACCCGGTCGATGACTCCGAGGAAGCCGTCGGAGTCTTCCCACAGGCGGCGATGAGGGTGTACGACCTGCCCTGCGCCCACAGAGTCGCATCGATCACACCCGATGAGCCTCTGTCCGCGGCGATGGGCAGGATGGCGGAACACGGGTACTCACAACTTCCCGTGATCGACACGTCGGGAACCCTGCACGGGGTCGTGACCTGGGCGTCGATCGTCCTCATGCACGCGACCGGACGTAAGACCTGTCTGGCCAGCGCGATCACCAGTGAGTACGAGATCGTCAACGCCCCGGCCCATCTGCTGCCAGTACTGCCGGTAATCCGTACGCACGAGTTCGTTCTCGTCCGAGCCGCGGACGGGCAGGTGAGCGGCATCGTCACCTCCGCCGACCTCGCAGGCGAGTTCGGCACCGTGGCCCGTCCCTTTTTCACCTTGGGCGAGATCGAGCGCCGACTCCGGCGCTGCCTGGGGCGTGTCTACGACGAGGCCGACGTGCAGAAGGTGCACAAGAAGAAGACGTCGGTCGACGAGATGATGTTTGGCGAGTACATCCGCCTCCTGGACAACGAGGAACGCTGGGACAAGCTCGGCTGGCCGCTCGTCGACAGAGCACATTTCATCGGGCTGCTCGGCCGCGTGAAGGACGTCCGCAACACGGTCATGCACTTCAACGCGCCGTCACTCAGGGCCGAACAACTTGACCTGCTCGACAGCTTCGTCTCCATGCTGCGCCAGTACGACCCGGACTACGGGGCGACCAGCATGAGCGGGAGCACATAGTGAGCGGTTTGACCGGCTGCCCTCGCAAGAATGACGGAGCATGGAGACTCCGACCTCGACCTCGACCTCGACCTCGACCTCGACGGGGCGGAGCGGTCAGATCTTGATCACGGTCGTGCGTCCGCCGCAGAGGGCAGTGAGGTCCTCCGGATCGGAGGTGAGGACGGTGACCGGACCGGGCGCGGCCAGGGCAGTGGCGGTGAGCATGGCGTCGATGGCGTACTTGTGGCCGTGAAGGCCGGCGTCGGCGAGGAGGGCGGCGGCGTGGCGGGCGATCGGCTCGGTGATCGGTTCGATGACCAGACGGGAGAGCGTCCATTCCAGCGCCGGGCGGTTGATGCGGGGGTGGACCACTTCGACCAGGGTGGCCGCCGACGTGATCACTCGATGGTCGTCGGCGCGAGCGAGGGCGAGCCAGCTGGTGACAGCGCGGTCGCGCAGGACAGCCTTGGCCAGCCCTGCGCGGTCGAGGACGAGGGTGCCACCGGGAACCGCGGGGGAGCGGGTCACGCCGGGCTCGCCCCGTGCTCTGCTTGCTCGCGTCGTGCCTGGGCGAGCTGGTCGCGCAGGGCCTGGACCTCCTCGTCTGTGACTGGTCCGTGCTCAGCCTCGGCGACGGTGATCAGTTCGTTGAGGTTGTCGCGTTCGATCTGACGGGCCACTGCCGCGGCCACATAGGCGGACAGGCCAGAGGGACCGCTGCGAGCCTTGGCGGCTTCCGCGATGTCGCGCGGCATGGTGATCGAGTACTTGCCGGTAGGCTCACTCATGCTATCTATCCTACCTGCCATCCTCCCCGAGTGAGCGGTAGGGAGCCAGGTCAGAGAGATGTTGCCAGGAGCTGTACCTGCAAGACGGGCCGTTACTGTTTCGGCCCACGCAAATAGGGCCCTTACCTATGCACACCTATGCACATGCAGGTAAGGACCCTATTCCGGAAGTGCCCCCGGCAGGATTCGAACCTGCGCACACGGCTCCGGAGGCCGTCGGATTCTCACACATTTTCGCAGGTCAGGAACCTACCTGATGGCCTGTCAGGCGGGTGATCCCGCGCATGTCCCGCGAAAACGAAAGGCCCGATTTGGTCGACTTGCCCGCTTCCTGCTCGGCGTTCACCTGCTGCGTGATGCGGTGGAGGTCGTGACTTCCTCGGTTAAGCCTAGGGGGTGTATGGTGCGCCCTTCAATCGAACAGGAAGAGGTTCCGGAGCGCGGGGACAGGTGGGATTGCGCCGCGTGCGCCCCCGGCTCCCTGGGGTGCACCGCAGGGTCTGACCGCCTCGGCGGTGATCATGTGAATTGCGGGCGGGGCCGTGATGCTGGCGAACGCCGGACACCGGTGGCTGGGCGGAAGCGCGGACGTGTCACGAGCGCACCCAGGGTCACGGAAGCTACATCGTCGGTGAGCCCGGCCGCTGCCCGATGACGAGCGGACGGACAGGCGGCGCCGACCCTGCAGAACTTCCATACCTGATCCCCGAGCGGCGCCATGCGCCTCCCCAGGAGCCGGGCGCTCGTTTGCGGATTCATGGGCGCGGGTCGTAGCCTCACGGCCGCCTCGCCGGGCAAGCGGGGTGGAAGGGGAAAAAGACCATGGCAGGTACCGGTGATCCGTGGTGGCTGAACTGGATCAAGTTCCTACCTGGCTGGTTGGCCTTCATTGCGACCTCTTACACGTTGATGCGCACCGCTCTGAACCGCCGCCATCACCTGTCCATCGGTCCAGAGGCAGACGCGGTCCGTGAGCGCCTTACCGAGTGCCGGCGCCTTTTCGGCGACATCGTGGCACAGGGGCGCCGTTCCGATTGGTTCCTCGGCGAAGAGCGCAGGGACGTCGGCGAATCGCTGCGAGACTTGGCGGTGCGGCGCGAGGACCAGCGCCTCAGAGCTGCAATGGAGACCGTGGCGGAGACGTGGGACAAAGCCTTCGTGCTGGCGCCCCCTCCTTCTGGGCCATGGGTGAGGTATTCGGATCAGGAGCCCACTCCGAAGGAGAGAGAAAGGAGCGCCGAGGATCAGCGACGGTTCGCTGCGCAGGCAGACATCGCCCGAGATGGCGTGCAGCACGTCAGTGCCGCGCTGTCCCGTCTCAACAGGCTGGAGCGGCGTACAACCGGGCGGTAGCAGCCGATCCCCGGCACTTTTTCTGGATCTCTCGTTTCGGATGTCCGGGTGCCCAGGGCGGTTTGCGGCAGTCGAATCGTGAAGTTGTGAGCTTGGTTCCAGATGGGGCCTTTCGAGCGGGGACAGGGAGTGGCGGTGGTTCTCCAATGGTGCGGATGATCGCCGGTTTGGCCAACCGGCGATCCCGCGCTATGTTGCGCTGCCCAGTGCCGGTCTGGGCGGCGTCCGGGGGGAAATTTAGAGGGTGCGCCTTTTGCGTACGGGCAGGACGCTCAAGGCCATGACCGTGCCGTCGGCGTGGAACGAGATGGGCCCGTTCCACCTTCCGGTTTCGTTGGTGTTTTGCCGTGCGGAGCGGAGCTTGTGGGCCGTTTGCCGGTACTCCTCCACTCGGCCCTTCTTGACCAGTTCGTACAGGTCCTCGGTCATGCCGGAGAACGCTTCGATGCGTACGGACCCCATGCGGAAGACATGGTCCGTGCCGACGAATTTCGTGTCGCCGATCTCGATGTCGGCGTCGTCAACGCTCGCTGTGGCGGCGAAGGCGGGCACGTCGTAATGCTGGCGCCCTTGGCGGGCAGTGAGGTACTGCGCGGTTTGTGATGCTCCGCCGGCGAACGCGGTCAGGCCGGCGGCCCCGGTACGGGCAAGGAGCTGGCCGAACCAGCCGAAGTCGTCCTCGCCCACCTGGAAGCCGTCGACGGTCCGAGCCCGCTTCCCATGACGGGCGGGAATGTGGATGGCGTTGGGGTAGGGGATGCCGGGCTTGTCTCTGATCTCCTCGTCGGCGTTTCCCGGGGCACCCGGTAAGCGGAGAGGAAGGAGAGCCTCGCCAGATGTCTGCAGGGCATTGACCACGATCCCTCCCTGTCCCATGAGTTCGGTGGACAGCATCAGGCACGGCGTCGTGTTCCATGGTCCGATCTGCATGCCTTCGGTCAGCTCGGCGCCCTTGACCAGTTGCTGGACCGTGGTGCTGCGAGTCCGGCCGGTCCGCTTGCTCGGCTTCTGGTGGTTTCCTCGGCAGGCCACGAACGTGACTTTCGACAGCTCGCCGGGCTTCCACGCTTCGATGAGGTAGTCGGGGCGGGGCCGTGAGGTCTTGTTCCGTTGTGAGACGCTCAGGGGCCAGCCGGCCCGCAGCACCGTGCTGGTGTCCACGACCGAGACGATGTGGTCCGGGTATCGCTGTTGCACGATGTGTTCCGCCGCGGCGAGTCCGAAGCCGACGGCCAGTTCCCGGGCTTGCATGGCCTTGTACCAGCGCTCGGCGGTGCGGCCCTTTTCGGTGAGATCCATGGCGCCAGCGCGATTGCCGTCCAACGCCTCGCAGAACTTCAGGCTCAGCCAGTGTTCCGCGAGCCCGCGCCCCATTCCCTGGCCGGCCAGAACGTAGCCGCGGGCCACGGCGTGCAGTGACTGCCACGGCGTCAGCTCGATCACCCGATCACACTCGGCCCGTGTGACGGGGCGCAGTTCAGGCTTCCTGCGCACCGGTTCCTGGCCCTTTTCCCGGCGCTTCTTGTCGATGGCCGCCGCCGCAGAGTCGACATGGGCAGCGAGTTCTGTTGTCGACCGGATGTAAACGCTCGTCGAGCGGCTGAGTGCGTTCAGAATCTGTCGCGCGGTTCTTGCCATGCATCCCCCGGGTGTTCGCCTGCCCTGACCGACCGGGGACGGTAGTTCGGGACATTGGGGCGCACGCAAGTGCGCATGACGCGCCATGGTGCACAACAGGCCACACCGGGATCGAGTGCGACCGGCGGTGACGGAAGCCAAGCAGACCGTCCGACCATCCACACTCGTCAACCAAGTGCCGCCCGAGTGCCTTCTTGTCGGGGGATGTGCGAGTGAAGGGACCGGGCAGTCATGCCCCGGTCGATCAGAAGGAGGCGGGCATGGACCCGAACGAGCGTCACGACGGTGCCACCCCGGAAACCGAACCGCCGACGGCCCAGTCTTGGGCGCAGCCGCATGGTGACGGTCGGCCGGACCGTGACAGTGTCGTCGCGGATCTGGCGGGCGAGTTCGGCGCGGAGCTGGTCCGGGCCCTTCGCGTGGGCCTGGCCCAGGGCAGCAGCTCCGCTCATACGTCGCGGGGCCCGTCCCAGCTGAGCTGGTACTCCTTCGCTACTGAGTACGCGCGGGCACACTGGCCCGGCCGGGCGGCGAAGACCCGGGACGAGGTCAGCGAGGCGCTGACCGTTGTCACAGTGGCGATGCTCTGGGACTCACCTGGGCGGCCGAGTGGCCAGCTGCTGCGCCGCGCCCTGCGGCACTGGGCCTTCGTCGTACCCGGTCCCGGGCAGCCGGAGATGCCGGCGGAAGACCGGCTGGTGCTGCAGTGGGTGGCCAAGGCATCCCGGCCCCTGGTCGACCTGCATGATCCAGTGCTGGCGCGCGATGTGCTGGAGTCGTTGCGTCGCAAGCTCGACGGTGGCGAGGCCGCCGTGGAGACGATGCGGCGCAAGCGCAAGGTGCTGGTCCATGCCCTCCACTACGCGGTCGAACGGGGCGAGCTGGGCAGTCACCCGCTGAACAGGGTTCGCTGGCGGGTGCCCAAACCGGCAGTCGCGGTGGATCCGCGAGTGGTGGCCAACCCGCACCAAGCGCGGGACCTGCTGAGCGCCGTCTCCTACGTCGGTGGCTACCGCCGGGCCCGCGGCCGTCGCCTGGTCGGGTTCTTCGCTGGCATGTACTACGCGGGACTGCGCCCGGAGGAGGCGGTCGCGGTGGCGCTGCCGGACTGCTACTTGCCCGAGACAGGCTGGGGTCGTTTGATCTTGCATCGCACTCGGCCGCAGGCGGGCAAACGATGGACCGACACCGGCCAGTTCCACGACGAGCGCGGGCTGAAGAACCGCCCGCCGGGTGAAACGCGGGTGGTGCCGCTGCCGCCGCATCTGGTGGCCCTGTGGCGGGACCACGTTGCCACGTTCGGCACGGCCGACGACGGGCGACTGTTCTTCACCGAACAGGGCCGGGTCATCAGCTACACCACCTATCACCGGGTCTGGCACGAGACCCGCGACCTCGCCCTGCCACCCGCCCTCACCGGCACCCCGCTCGCGAAGCGGCCGTATGACCTGCGGCACTCGGCGCTGTCCACTTGGCTGTGTGCGGGCGCGGACCCGGCCGAGGTCGCCCAGCGGGCCGGGAACAGTGTCGAGGTCCTGCTGAGCCGGTACGCGAAGTGCCTGTACGACCGGCAGTCCATCAACAACCAGCGCATCGAAGGGCTCCTGAGCGACTACGACTAGCTGCCGGCCAGATCTTGATCACGGCGGTTCGTCCGCCGCACGTCCAAGAGCGGCCAGGATTGCCGACGCCTGTGTGCCAGTTGGGTCGAGGCCCAGAACGTGCAGTTAGGGCTGCGGCGTGAGGTCGGGCGGTGCTTTTTGAGCCGGAGCGGTGCCGGGGCGGGGTCACGGGCCGGTGGTGCATCGGACCTTCACTTTGTGGGTGATGAGGGCCGTTGATGTTGTGCTCGAAGCCGCGACCGTCACGCGATGCGGTGGGTTCACTATGGTGCCTGCGAACTCTCGTTTCCTGGTGGGCTGGTCTGAACGCGGTGCGGGATCTTCGTGTCAGCGGACTAGCTGGGTGGAGCGATACGGGGCTGTGCCGTACACGTGTCGAGGCTCCCTGGGCGTCGTGAGCCACCCGGGGAGCCTCGTGTGCTGATGGCGGTGCCTAGAGGGCTATCCATTCGCTGGCTGTGGTGATCTCGTCCAGTACGCCGGGCAGGGGGTCGACACCGAGTCCGGGACCGGTGGGGACGTTGAGGTGGCCGTCGGTGAGGACGAACGGTTCGGTGATGTCGGTGGCGAAGTAGCGTTTTGAGCCGGAGGTGTCGCCGGGGAGGGTGAAGCCGGGCAGTGCGGCGAGGGCGACGTTGGCGGCGCGGCCGATGCCGGTCTCCAGCATGCCGCCGCACCAGACCGGGATGCCGTGGGCGCGGGCGAGGTCGTGGATGCGGCGGGCTTCGAGGTAGCCGCCGACCCGGGCCGGCTTGATGTTGATGACGGAGCAGGCGCCGAGCGAGATGGCGGCGGCGGCGCCGGCGGCGGATTCGATGGATTCGTCGAGGCAGATCGGGGTGCGCAAGAGCTTGGCGAGCTGGGCGTGCTGCACCATGTCGTCGTTGGCGAGGGGCTGTTCGATCAGCAGAAGGCCGAAGTCGTCTAGCTTGGCGAGGTGCTGGGCGTCGACCAGGGTGTAGGCGGCGTTGGCGTCGACCTGGAGGAGCAGGTCGTCACCGAAGCGTTCGCGGACGGCGCGGACCGGTTCGATGTCCCAGCCGGGTTCGATTTTCAGCTTGATACGGACGTAGCCCTCGGTGACGTAGCCCTCGACGGCGTCGAGGAGTTCGGGGATGGAGTCCATGATGCCGACGGAGACGCCGCAGGGAACGCGATCACGGGCGGCGCCGAGGTAGGAGCCGAAGGACTCTCCGGAGATCCGGAGCTGGGCGTCCAGCACCGCGGTCTCCAGTGCGGACTTGGCCATGTGGTGGCCGGTGAAGGGCGCAAGGATCCGACCCACCGCGTTCGCGTCCACGCCGTTCTTCGGCAGAGCGGGGATGAGGAACTTGCGCAGGACGTCCTGGGCGCCGTCGACGTACTCGGAGCAGTAGCGGGGCTCGGACATGGCCGCGCACTCGGCCCAGCCCTCGCCGTCGGAGGTGACGACACGGACCAGCAGCACGTCGCGGCTGGTCTCGACGCCGAAGGAGGTACGGAACGGGGCGACGAGCGGCATCGCGATGCGCCGCAGCTCGACACCGGAGATCTTCGTCTTCAAGGAGGTGGCTCCCGTGTGGGTTGTCAGGCGGGGTTGTCAGGCGACTGGGGTGGGGATGCGGTGGACGACGTAGCTGCGCCGGTCGTGGAAGCCGACGACGCGGGCGCCGTCGGCGAGCAGGCCGCCCAGGGTGTGCCGGACGGCCAGCCGCCAGGCCCGCGCGGCGCCGGGATCCGTACGGCGCAGTGCCTCGATGTCGTCGGGGAGGTCTATGAGTACCGTCCCGGCGTCGGTCGTACCGGTCTCGGGCCGGCCTTCGTGGTTGCGGACGCCGTGGACGGCGCCGGCGGGCAGTTCGAGGGCGGGAGGGTCACTTTGCGCGGTGAGGTTCCAGGCGGCCAGGACGCGGTCGGATTCGTCGCCGCCGTTGATGGCGTCGTCCATCGCCCCGTAGAAGGAGGTCAGGTACTCCTCGGGGCGTGCGCCGAGCTTGACGAGGTTGAAGTAGGCGTTGCGGCGGATGAGGGGATCGTAGGTCCAGGTGATCCGCTGAAGCCCCCGGGCCAGGGCCCACTGCCGCTGGTGCAGTTTCAGGGCGAGGCCCACGCCGCGGCCCTGTGCTGCGCCGGTGATGTGGGAGTGCAGGCAGGTGCCGACGGGGTCGCCGTAGAAGGCGACGGATGCCCCCACCAACTGGCTGTCCTCGTAGGCTCCGGCGACGTAGTTCCCGGCATGGGACAGCGCGCGCATGATCTCGGCGGACAGGGGCGTGTTGGCGGGCTCGGTTCCCCAGATGTCGGCGTAGAGGAGGCTGACGGCTTCGAGGTCCTCCATGGTGTGGAGTTCCCGGATGGCGGGTTGGCTCATTGGAGTGCTCCGACGAGGTGGGCCAGGAGGCGGGCGCGGTCCGGCATGGTGGCGGTGATGACGTGTTCGTGGTCGGCGTGGGCGCCGTCGCCGACGGCGCCGAGGCCGTCGAGGGTGGGGCAGCCCGCCCCGGCGGTGTAGTTGCCGTCGGAGGCTCCGCCGACGGCCGCCTGCTGCAGTGGGCCGAGGCCGAGCTGCGCTGCCACTTCACTGGCCTGGGCGAACAGTGTGTGGGAGGCGGCGGGGTCCAGGGGCGGCCGGTTGGGGCCGCCGCCGATCTGCAGGCGGGCCCCGGCAATCTGCGGGTGCAGGGTCCTGATGAGCTGGTCGACCGCTTTCTGCGCGGCGGCGGTGGGAACACGGACGTCCACGTTCAACTCCGCCCGCGCGGGCACGGTGTTGTTCGCGGTGCCGGCCGACATCCGGGTGGGAGTGACGGTCGTCCCGGGCCCGGTGGACGCGCTCACGGTGTCGGCGATGGTCTGCAGGGCGAGGAGCTGGTGGGCGAGTTCGGTGGCCGCGTTGATGCCCTTGTCCGGTTCGAGCCCGGAGTGGGCGGCGCGGCCGTGGACGGTGATGTCGTAGCCGGATACGCCCTTGCGGCTGGTCTTCAGGGCTCCGCCGGTGGCCGAGGGTTCCAGGACGAGGGTGGCCGCGCACTGGCGCGCGAGGTCCTCGATGAGCGTGCGGGAGGTGTCCGAGCCGGTCTCCTCGTCGCCGGTGACGAGCACGCAGAGACCGTCGAGAGAGGGCAGCGAGGCCAGGGCGTGGAACATCTGGACCAGGCCGGCCTTCATGTCGAAGACCCCGGGGCCGCGGGCGATGCCCTGCTCCACCGACCAGGGGTGGGTTTTGAGGGAGCCGATCGGCCAGACGGTGTCGTGGTGGCCGAGCAGCAGGATGCGTGGCCTTCCGAACGTCCACTGGACGTGGGTGACACCCTCGATCTCCAGCAGTCGGGGCTCGGCGCTGAGCAGGCGGCGGCCCTGCGCGGCCACCACCTGCGCGCAGCGGGCAACCGCCTTGTAGTCGGCCGAATAGGACTCGCAGATCACGAGTTCTTCGAGGTCGGCGAGCATGGCGTCGAGAGCCGCCGTATAGTCCGCCGGTGCGGAGAGAGGGTCATGGTCAACCGGCACGGGGGAGTCCTCCAGGGGTGGGATGGGCGCCACGCTAAACACGCAGGCCGGAGCCGGGTTCGTAGCCCGGTGACAAGTTGAGCGGCCGGTTCGTGCCCGGGACCGAACCCGGTGAGCACGGTGGCGGGCGTCAGCCCATGTACGTGCTCATGAGCCGCCGCGTGTTCCCGCCCAGGATTTTGAGGATGTCTGCCTTGGCAAGGCCCCGGCGGATCAGTGCCTCGGTGACCAGGGGCATGCCGGCCGGGCCTTCCAGCCCGGGGAAGTCGAACATCGGGTCCTCGTCGTCGAGGTGCTCGCAGCAGGGCGGGGTGACGTCCGCCGCGACCTCGCGGACGAAGTCTGATCCGAGACCGACGTGGTCGATCCCGGCCACGGAGATGATGTGCTCGATGTGGTCGACGATCCGATCGACGTGCACCTTCGTCTGGTCGTCGGTGAGGAAGTCCGGCACGAAGTTCACGCACACCACGCCGCCGGTGGCGGCCACACCGCGGATCTGGTCGTCGGTGAGGTTGCGGTGGTGGTCGCGCAGGGCACGGGCGCAGGAGTGGGTGGCGATCAGCGGCCGGGTGGCGAGTTCCAGGATGTGGGCGACGCCGCTCGCTGAGAGGTGGGAGATGTCGAAGAGCATGCCTAGGCGTTCCATCTCCCGCAGTGCCTGGATGCCGGGTACGGTCAGCCGGCTGCCGGTGGCGTCCTCGCGGCTGCCGTCGGCGAGCGGGGTGCGTCCCCAGTGGGCGATCGAGGCGATGCGTACGCCGAGCCGGAACAGGGTGGGGAACAGCTCGACGGAGGCGTCGATGCCCGGTGCGCTCTCCAGCGCGAGTACGAGGGCGATCTTGCCTTGGGCGAGGGCCGCGTCGATGTCGGCGCCGTTCAGACAGAGGGCGACGTGGTCGGTGTTGGCCTCGGCGAGGGTGTGGGCGCATTCGCTCATGCGGAGGGTCTGTCGCAGCGCTCCTTCGGGGCGGTACTGGTCGTCGATGAAGACCGGCAGGACCTGGAGGTCGATGCCGCCGTCGCGCAGTTGCGGCAGCCAGCGTTCGCGGAAGAAGCTGCCCCAGAGCTTCGGGGGGCGCGCGGCGACGGCCATGAGGAGGTCGTTGTGGGCGTCGGCGACGACGGCGCGGCGGTGCAGGTCCAGGGACACGGGCAGGGCCCTTTCGCGTGGGTGGAGGGTGAGGCCGGAGGCCGTCTGGAGAGTGGGCCGCCGGGCCGGGGCGGGGTCAGGCGTGGGCCAGGCGCGGAATCGCGTCCAGCAGGGTGCGGGTGTACTCGTGCCGGGGGGCGGTGATCACGTCCTCGACCGGACCGGACTCCAGGAGCCGGCCGTGGCGCATGACGGCGACGGCGTCGCACACGTACCGCACGACGGCGAGGTTGTGTGAGATGAACAGCATGGTCAGGCCGAGTTCGGTGCGCAGGTCGCGGATGAGGTTGAGCACGGAGCCTTGGACGGAGACGTCCAGGGCGGAGGTGATCTCGTCGGCGATGAGCACGTCCGGGTGGGCGGCCAGGGCCCGGGCGATGGCGACGCGTTGGCGCTGGCCGCCGGAGAGTTCGCGAGGGTACTTGCCGGCGTAGGAAGAGGGGAGGGAGACGAGTTCCAGCAGCTGCGCGACTTCCGTCGGCCGCTGGGCGCGCGGTACGCGGGTGCCCTCGGCGATGGCGTCCCCGATGCTCATGCGCGGATTGAGCGAGGAGTAGGGGTCCTGGAAGACCATCTGGACGCGCCCGCGTTCGCCGCCGGAGATCGTGCCCTGGTAGGGGGTGAGGCCGGCGACGGCGCGGGCGAGGGTGGACTTGCCCGAGCCGGACTCTCCGACCAGGCCGGTGACACAGCCTGCGGGTACTTCCAGGCTGACGCTGTTGACGGCGGTGAAGGAGCCGAACCGCACGGTCACATTGCTGATGTTCACTGAGCCTCCCAGCAGGCCACCGCATGTCTGTCGGCGGCGGCGACGAGTTCGGGGCGGGTCGAGCACCGCTGTGTGGCCAGCGCGCACCGGTCGGCGAAGGCGCAGCCGTCAGGGACGTCGCCGGGGGCGGGCTGGCGGCCCGGGATGGTGGTGAGCGGACGGGAGCGGTCGGTGTCCATGTCCGGGAGCGAGCCGATCAGCGCGCGGGTGTAGGGGTGGCGGGCGGCGTGGAGGGCGTCGGCGGGAAGTTCCTCGACGATGCGGCCCGCGTACATCACGGCGACCCGGTCGCACAGTTCGCTGACGACGGCGATGTCGTGGGAGATGAACAGGGCGCCGGCGCGGGTGTCGTCGACG
Source organism: Streptomyces sp. NPDC059906 (assembly GCF_042730645.1). Lineage (NCBI taxonomy): Bacteria > Bacillati > Actinomycetota > Actinomycetes > Kitasatosporales > Streptomycetaceae > Streptomyces > Streptomyces sp. NPDC059906. The sequence goes on along the minus strand of NZ_JBHWKU010000024.1, from coordinate 112,867 downwards.
ACCTCGCGCAGCACCTTGACCACTTCGCGCTGGACGGTGACATCGAGGGCGGTGGTCGGCTCGTCGGCGATGATCAGGCGTGGGGTGCCCATCAGGCCCATCGCGATGACGGCGCGCTGGCGCATGCCGCCGGACAGCTCGTGCGGGTACTGCCCGACGACCTGAGCGGGCTGCTTGATCCAGACGCGGTCAAGGCGCTCGACGGCGCGGGCGCGCGCCTCGGCGCGGGTGGCGCCGTCGTGCAGCGTGGCCACTTCGGCCAGCTGGCCGCCGACGCGCAGCGCGGGGTTGAGGGAGGACGTGGGGTCCTGGAAGACCATGGCCAGCGACGATCCGAGCAACTTGCGCCGCTCAGCGTCCTTCAGACCGTCCAGATCCGTACCGCACAGTCGGGTGCGGGCGCTGGCGACCAGGCCCGGGTAGGGCACGATCCGTCCGATCGCGGCGGCCGTCATGCTCTTGCCGCTGCCCGACTCACCGACCAGGCCGACGATCTCCCCCTCCCGTACGGTCAGCGACATCTGGCGCACAGGGGTGACGCCGCCGGGGAACGAGACGGTCAGGTCGCGGACCTCGAGGACCGCACCCGGCACAGGAATGTCCTGCGCCGGGGCCAGCACTGGGGTGACGGGCTTGCCCGCCGGTGTGCTGGAGCCGGCGGCCTTGGCGAAGGTGTCGCCCAGGAGCATGAAGCCGAGGCCGGCGAGGGCGACCGCGGTGGCGGGCGCGACCACGACGGACGGGGTGATGTAGACGTGGCCGAAGGCTTCGTTCAGCAGCCTTCCCCAGTCGTAGGACGGTGCCTGGACGCCCATGCCGAGGAAGGACATGGCGGACAGGCCGAGCAGGGCCGCGCCCATCGCCTGGGCGGTGTTGAGGATGAGGGGTTCGGCGATGTTGGGCAGGATGTGCCGGGTCAGGATGCGGCGGCGGGGCACTTGCAGCATGCGGGCGGCGGCGATGTAGTCGGCGCCCGCGATGGACGCGGTCAGGGTGTGGGTGAGCCGGGCGAACGTCGGAGCGAGCGCCACCCCGATGCCCAGCACGGCGCCGCGGGCTCCCAGGCCGGTGACGACAGCGGTGAACATCGCCAGCAGCAGGGCGGGGAAGGCGACCAGGATGTCGACCGCGGCGATGACCACGCGCCCGGCCCTGCGCGGCATGAGCGAGGGCAGCGCGCCGAGCAGGACTCCGCACACGGTACCGATCAACGTCGCGAGGAACGCGAGACCCAGGGTGAGCCGGGTCGCGACCAGGGTGCGGGCGAGCAGGTCACGCCCGAGGGCGTCGGTGCCCAGCGGGTGCGCCCCCGATGCCCCCTGGCTGATCTGGCCGGGGTCGATCCGGGTGGCGGCGTCCCCCCAGATCGGCGGGGCGATGAGTGCGAGGAGGATCATGACGGCGACCAGGGTGGCGCCGAGCAGGCCGACGGGGTTTCTCAGCAGGCGGCGCATCAGCCCTCCTGTCGGGTCGAGTCGGACAGGGAGGACTTCGGGTCGAGACATCCGAGGACGATGTCGACGAGGAAGTTGATGACCAGGACGAGCGCGCCGTAGACCAGGATCATGGCCTGCGCCACGGGGTAGTCCTTCTGCGTGATGGCCTCGACCGTCCGCTGGCCCAGCCCAGGCCAGGCGAACACGTTCTCCACCAGGACGCTGCCGGTGATCAGTCCGGCGAGCAGCAGACCGCCCATGGTCAGGGTCGCGGTAAGGGTGTTGGGCAGCAGATGCACCGCGTACAGCCGCCACGCGGGCAGTCGCTTGGCGTGCGCCAGGCGCATGTAGTCGGTGTCGAGTTCGCGCAAGGTCTCCACCCGGGCCAGGCGGGCGATCATCGCCGCCGGGGCGATCGACAGGGCCGTGACGGGCAGGATGTAGGAGGCCGGGCCGGTCAGGCCGGCCGGCGGGAGCAGACCCAGGCCGAGCGCGAAGGTGAGCAGCAGCGCGAGGCCGTAGAGGTATTCGGGGATGGCGACGGCGGTGCTGGTGAGAGCGCTGAAGGCCGTCTCCGCGCCGCGTCGTCGTCCTTTGTGGGTGCGGACGGCGGCCCACATGCCCAGCGGGATCGCCACGGCGAGGGCGACGCCTGTGGCCAGCATGCCCAGAGCGAGGGTGTTGGGCAGGCCCTGGGCGATGATGTCGCTCACCGGCTGGGAGGAGAAGAACGACGTTCCCAGATCGCCGCTGAATATCTGCTGGACGTAGTGGACGAACTGGGCCGGCAGGGGATCGTCCAGGCCGAGCTCCGTGCGGCGGGCGTCGACGAGCTCCTTGGGAGCCGTGGGGCCGAGCATCTGGCGCAGCGGGTCGCCGGGGATCAGGTGGATCATTGCGAACGACGCCACGACGAGCACCGCGAAGGAGACGGCCAGCCGGAGCAGCTGGTGGGCGAAGAACCGGGGAGTGAGCCTGCGGACGCGCCGCGGCCGGGCGTGAGCCTGCGGGGGTGCTTCGGACACGGTGGTCACTTCTCGGCTCCCGTCATCCGGATCGACGTCGGGTCGAACAGCCCCGCCGTGATGCGGAACGTGGCGTTGTGCGCGGCGGTGGTGAGGGTCTTGTCGACCACGGGGATGAGATCGCCGCTCTCCAGCAGCGCGCTCTCCGACCGCTTCCACTTGGCACAGCCCGACGTGCCCGGGAGCTTGCTCGCCTGTGCGGTGAGATTCTCGTACTCGGTGTTGGTGAGGTGGGCGAAGTTGCCGCCGTCGGGAGTGAAGGGGCCCGACAGCGCGCCGAGCAGCTGGGTGGGCAGGGTCACGCCGAGTGGCGCCCAGTCCACGTCCCAGTCCTGGGTGACCGTTTCCACCTCGCCGTAGGCAGCATCCGACAGGGCCCGCAGCCGCACGTCGACACCGGCCTTCTTCCAGGCGTCGGCCAGGTACTCGGCCGCGGCCGCCATCGTCTCGCCGGCGGAGGTCGCGTAGATCATCCGGATCGTGAGCTTCTTGCCGTCTTTGCGGCGGACGCCGTCACCGGAGCGGTGCCACCCCGCCGCTACCAGGGCCGCCTCGGCGGCCTGCGGGTCGAAGGCGGGCAGGTGCCCGGTGACGGTGTCGCCGGGGCAGGGGCGCGGCTGCATTACCAGGCCGGTGGGGCGCTGCCCGGTGCCGCCGGTGGCGATCGCCCCGAGAGCGTCCAGGTCGACGGCCTGCAGCAGGGCTTTGCGGACGGCAGGGTCGTGGCCGGGATGCCCCTTGCCCTGGTGGAAGAAGAACTCCTGTGTGCCGTTGGGCTGCACCGTGGTCGTGATGCCGGGGACGTTGGTCACCCGGGCGCGGTCCGGGCCGGCGAACTGCGCGGCGTTCAGCTGGTGGGAGAGCAGCAGATTCGCCGTGGTCGCCTCGCTGCCGACGACCCTGAGGACGACCGAGTCCGGCATGGCGGGGTCTGAGGTCGTGGCCCCGCCGGGGCCCCATGCGTAGTCGGTGCGCCGGGTGAAGGTGTAGCTCTGATTCGGGCGGGCCGAGGTGAGCTGGAAGGGGCCCGATCCCGACGTGCCGCTCTGCAGCAGGGAGCGGTCCTCCAGCCCGGCGCCACAGACGATGAACAGGTAGCGGGTGCTCTGCAGGATGAACGCGAACGGATCCGGCGTCGACAGCGTCACCGTGCCGGCCGCGTCGTTTGCCTTCGCCGTCATGCCCTGGGGGACAACGACGCCGTAGGCGGGAGACTTGGTGGCCGGATCGGTGATGTGGGCGACGTTGGCGGCGATCGTGCTCGCGGTCACTGGGCTGCCGTCCGCGCACGTGGCGTTCTGGCGCAGGGTGAAGGTGACCGAGGACGGCTTCACGTCCCACTTCTCGGCCAGTCCGGAGACGATGCGTCCGTCGGGTCCGATGTTGACCAGGGTGTCGTAGGCCAGCGAGAGCGCGGTGTAGGTGTTGGTGTTCTGCACCTGGGCCGGATCGAGCAGACCGGGGTCGCTCTTGATCGCGAAGCTGAAGGCGTCGCCACCGGCCGACCCGGCCTGGCCGCTGGCACCGCCGCAGCCGGCCGCCAGCAGCGACGCCGCGAGACAGGCGGCAACCGCACGGGCTCTGTTCATAAGGGGGCTCCCTTGGGGCGGAAAGGTGGCCCCACATTCGCGAGTCGTGGCCGGAAATGATTCAGACCGGACGACAAAGTCCACGGGCCGACTTCGGACCCCGGCCCCAAGCCGGGGCCGCGGTGATGTGCCGCCGGCCCGCGGGCACACCCGCCCGGCCCGCAGACGCAACTGCCCCGGACCGCGAGTGCGGTCCGGGGCAGGCAAGGGTGCCGGGCATCAGGGGGGTTCAGGATCGCAGGTGGTCGATGACGGCCCGGGCGGCCTGGCCGATCGCGCGGTCCGCGAGCGGCTGTCGGTCGGCCGGGGACGAGGTCCGCAGGAACACACCCACGGCGTACCGCTTTCCGTCCGGGTACGCGACGACGCCCACCTCGTTGCGGATGGCGAAGTCCGTGCCTGTCTTGCCGGCGATGCTCACGCCGCCCTCGGGGAACCCGGAGACCAGGCGGTGCTGCCAGACCTGCCGGCTCATGATGTCCCGGACCTCGGCACACGCCTGGGCGGGGCCTGCCTCGTCGCGCCAGATGGCGGCCAGCAGTGCGGTCGCCTCGCGCGGCGTGCTCGACGGGCTGCGGTCGGGGTCGCAGACACCGAGGGTCAGCAGCCGCTGAGCGGGGATGCCGCCCAGCTGGTCGTCGAGACAACCCTCGGGGTCGAGGCCCAGCTCCCGGCGGATGTCGTCGTCCAGCGCGCGGCAGGAGGACACGCCAAAGCCCGCGAACCCGAGCTCCGCAAGGGTTGCGCGGACCCGGTCCAGTCCGACGACGTCCAGGAGCAGATCGGTCGCGGCGTTGTCGCTGATCGTCATCATCATGAAGGCCAGGTCGCGGGCGCTCATCTCGACGTCGAACAGACATCCGTCGGTGCCGCTGCCGCCGACCCGGTAGGCGGCTGTCACCGTGTGCCGTCCGGCCGCGTCCAGCTGCCCGGCGGCCGTCTGGCGGGCGTACTCCAGCACGATGGGGATCTTGAAGACGGAGGCCAGCACGACCCGGGAGTCGGCTCGGTGACCGAACTCGGCGCCGGTGTCGATGTCACGGACGTGGACGAAGCCCTCGACCCCGGCGTGCGCGAAGGTCGACGAGAGCGCCGTGTGCACCTGATCAGTGCCGGTGGTGTGCGCGGCGATGGACATGTGGTCTCCTCACAGGGTGGTGTCGGGCCGGGCGGGGCGCAGGTGGTCAACGGCGGCCCGAGCCGCGCGTCCGATCGCGGCGTCTGCGGCGGGGTTGCGGCCGCCGAGGGCGGGGGTGCGCAGGAAGACCGCTACGGCGTAGCGACCGCCGTCGGGATACTCGACAACCCCGGCCTCGTTGAGGACCCCCCACAGGGAGCCGTTCTTCGCCGCGACCCTGACCTCGCTGTCGAAGCCGGCGATCAGGCGGTGCGTCGACAGCTGCCGGCTCATGAGGTCACGAACCTCGGCGCAGCCCTCGGCTGGGCCGGCCTCATCGCGCCAGATCGCGGTGAGCAGCGAGGTGATCTCGCGCGGCGTGCTGGAGCCGGAACGAGTGGGGTCGAGCATCGCCAGGCCCCGGATCCGCTCCTCGCTGACCGTCTCCAGCTGGGCATCGATGTCCCCGTCCGCGTCGATACCGAGTTCTTCCCAGACCGGATCCCACAGGTCGCGGTAGCGACCGACCGGCATCCGCGGGCACCCCAGCTCGGCGGCGAGGGCACGGACGTGGTCGACGCCGAGTATCTCCATGAGCTTGTCGGTGGCCGCGTTGTCGCTCATGGAGAGCATGAAGAACGCCAGGTCACGTGTGCTCATCGTGACGTCGTGCAGGCAGCTGTCGGTGCCGATGCCTCCGCCTTCACGGTTGGCGGAGGTGATCGTGTGCCGGGCGGCCCGGTCCATCTGCCCGGCAGCCGCCTGGCGGGCGTAGGCGAGCGCGATCGGGATCTTGCGGAGGGACGCGACGATCACGGGGTCGTCGGCCCGGAAGGCGGCCTCGCGGCCGGTGTCGATGTCGCGGGCGTGGACGAAGCCGTCAACTCGGGCCTCGTCGAAGATCGCCCGCAGGACGGCGGCCGGTGCGTCGGTGGTGGTGGACGGTGTCATGAAGAGGGCTCCGATCGTGGCGCGTTCAGCCGGCCTTGGGGGTGGCGCGTCCGCTGTAGTGCAGATAGGAACGACCGTCGGGGCGGTTCTCGAAGACCACGGCGTCCCACATCGAGTCGGTGTCGCAGCGGCCGACGAAGGTGTTGGCGTCGACCGCCGTGAGGTCCAGGGTCCGCGGCTGCGCGAGCCCCACCAGCATGCCCGTGGGCTGTGTGCTCAGACGCAGTCCGCCTTCATGGCAGGCCACGCGGATCCTGCTGCCCGCACGCTCATAGACACCGGTGAACCCAGCGACATCCACCTCCACAGGCTTGGCGGGCGGCGCGAGCGGATCAGGCACCCGCACGTCGTGCAGCTCATGGAGGAGTTCACTGACCAGGCGGTGCTGGAACTCGACGCTGTGCCCGCCGTTGACCAGCACGGCGATGACCGTCCCCAGGTCCGGGAGGACCCACAGGGCGGCGTGCTGGCCGATGGTGTCCCCGGTGTGGGAGACCACCTGGTGACCGTCCCACTCGTCCAGGCTCCAGCCGATGCCCCACTGCCGCCCGCCGGCGTAGGGGTTGGGCAGGTCGACCTGGGGCCGGCGCATCGCTTCCGGGTCGGCGAGCAGGGCGCCGGGGGTGAGGTGGGCGCGGCCGAAGGCGACCACGTCGGCGGCCCGGGCGCAGATGAGCCCCGCCGGGCCGACGGACCGCGGTAGCCCCCACGCCGGCGCCACGGCGCCGTCCTCGCTGTGGCCGACGGCGGCCGAGAACCGCAGCACCTCCTCCGGCAGCGTCCAGGTATGCGTCAGGTGCAGAGGGGCGCAGATCTGCTCGCGTAGCGCCTGGTCCCAGACCGTGCCGGTGAGCTGTTCGATCACCCGGCCGGCGATGACGAAGCCGGAGTTGCAGTACGAGTGGGAGTCCCCGACCGGGAAGGTCTGCTCCAGGTCCGTACATGCCTCGGCGTACCGGGCCAGGCAGTCGTCGCCGCGGCCCGTGTCCAGGAACAGGTCGCCGTCGATGCCAGAGGTGTGGGTGAGCAGATGGCGCAGCGTGATGGCGGCCGTCGCCTCGGCCTCCCGCACCCGGAAGTCGGGCAGCACGTCGACGACGGGCGTGTCCAGGGTGATGCGGCCCTGCTCGGCCAGCAGCATGATCTGCGTCGCCGTCCAGACCTTCGTGATCGAGCCGATCTGGAACAGCGAGTCGGTGCGCACCGGCGCTCCGGTGACGGTGTTGAGGACACCGGTGGCGCACTCGTACACCTCGCCTCCGCAGAAGAACGCCAGGCTCGCGCCCGGCACCTGCGACTCGGCGGCCAGCGCCGCGAGACGGCTCGCCCAGTGCTCCATGTCGGCCTTCACGCACACCCTCCGCAGCAGTCGATGAACTTGGCCCGCAGCGTAAGCGCGAGGCACCCCGGACGGTTGGTACCAGGCGACGAACCAGCAGGTGGCGGCTTGGACATGCGGACGACTCCGGGGGACGGTGTTGTTTCTAGGGTGGCGTCGACCTGGAGTGCAGAGGAGATGAAGATGCCGCTGATCGACCGTGACGACTCCGCGCTGGTGATCATCGATGTGCAGAGCGACTTCTACCCGCCGCGGCGCCTGGACGTGGACCGGCAGCGGTTCCACGAGATGGTGCAGCGCATCGTGTGGATCACGTCGGTGGCCGACCGCCTGGACATCCCGGTCGTGGTGACCGAGGAAGACCCCCACAGCAGCGGCCACACCGTTCCGGAAATCCGCGACGCGCTGCCGGCCAAGGCAGTCACACTGCCGAAGAACGCCTTCGCCGTGTGGGACAACCCCGACATCGCCGCAGCGATCGAAGCCACCGGCCGCACCACCATGATCCTGGTGGGCATCGAGACGGACATCTGCGTCGCCCACTCGGCGATCCAGCTCCACCACGCGGGCAAGCGCGTGGCGGTCGTGGACGACGCCGCGTACTCGCCGGGCCAGGCCCACGAGCGAGGGCTGCGGCGCCTGGCCGGCCGGGGCATCGAGACGCTGTCCGCCAAGGAGCTGTTCTACGACTGGGTGCGCACCATCGAGGCCGCGGACACCTTCCACGACACCCATGCGGACCTCACGGTCCCGCCGGGCGTACGCCTCTAAAGCCGTCGGCGGGGGTCAGTCGCCTGCCGCGGTGGGGTCCGTGCTCTCGGTGCGGACCCCACCGCCGTTACGCGTGCCCATCAGGCGCAGCTGGAGCATCGCGGCGAACCGGGCGGACGGGTCCTGCAGGTCGATCCGCCCCACCTCGGCCACCCGGCGGATGCGGTAGCGGAAGGTGTTGGGGTGGACGAACACGCTGGCGGAGGCGGTGATCACGTCTCCGAAGGCATCCAGCCAGGCCCGGAGTGTCTCGACGAGGTGGGCGTTGTGCTTGGCGTCGTAGGCGGCCAGCCGGGCGAGCGGGCCGGAGAGCTCGTCGCGGTTGGCGACCGCGATGTCCCGCATCTCCAGCAGGAGGGCGTCGACGTACACATCGGCGATCGCGGCGACGCGCTGGGATGTCTGGCCGCTGAACAGCACGCGCAGCGCCCGGTCGGCGTTCGCCCGCGAGCGCGGCAGCGTCGCCGGTTCCTGGGCCACCGAGCCGATACCGATGACGGCGCCCGCACGGTCACCGGTGCGCTCAAGGAAGTTCGACGCGACCTGCACAGCGCGCTCCCGCGCGGGAGCCGTATCCGCCGTCACCGGGAACAGCGCGTACGCCACGTCGCCCAGCAGGGCCACGGCGGAACGCGGCTGCACGGCACTCAGGTGCACGGCCAGGGCCCCGGCCAGGCGCTGACGTTCCGCGGTGACCTGGGCGTGGTCCTCGCCCGGTTCGGCTGCCAGCCCCATGGCCATCACGAGGATGGGTTCGTCGACCAGCCCCAGCCGGCCGAGCGCCTCGACTGCCCCCGCTCCGCCCTCCAGCACCGTCGTGACGAGCTCAGCACGCAGCCGGTTCTCCGCGTCGGTGCCCGCCCGGAAGCGCAACATGTGAAGAGCGACGAGCTTGGCGGCGTCCAGAAACGCCTTCTCCCGCTCGGGGGTCAGCGGGTTGCGCAGCGCCGCCCACACCGAGCCCAGGAATTCGTCACCCGCCCGCACCGCTACCGCAACCCGCGGCAGAGCCATCTCGTCACCGAGGGTCGGCGCGGGGACGTGCACCAGGCCCTCGCTGCGATACAACTCCTTGAAGACGCCGTGCTCCTCGTGGAGGCGCAGATAGCGCTCGGGCACCTGCCGGGCCAGGATGCTTGCCACGCGGGGGGCGTCCGCCTCGTCCTGCCGACCGGAGAAGGCCAGGATCTTGGAGCGGCGGTCCTCGATGGTGACGGGTGCGTCCAGCAGCGTGGCGATCGCGTTCGCCAGGGCGAACAGGTCACCCGATGGAACCCCGCCCAGCGTCGCTTCCTCGGCTTCGCCCACGTCCCCTTCGGCAAGCAGGGTGCGCAGCATCGCCGCCAGCTGGGCCCACGACGCCCCCCGCGTCAGCGCCAGCAGGGCCACGCCGGTCTCGCCCACCACCTCTTCCAGCTCGTCCGCGTCGTCGACCGGGCCCCGCACCACCAGAGCCGCGGCGTCATGGACCTGGAGACTGCCCAGGAGCTCGGCGATCTGCCCGGCTCCGTGCACACCGACGCCCAGCACGATCGCGCGCGGCGGGTAGTGCTGCTCGTCGTGCGGATCATGGATGCCGACACCGCCGATCTCGCCGGTCGCCTCGGCGTCGCCGTGAAGCAGGTCCAGGAGAGTGGAGCCGAGATCCTCCAGCACCCGGCTGAGGCTTCTGGCGGGGTGCGTCGACATGTGCCTGATCATCTCCGCAGGTTAGGACCGTCCGAGGCCCCGCTACTTCGTGCGTGCGGACGAGGATACGCCAGGCGTTCCGTTTCCCGGAACCAACTCATCGGGTGTCCACAGCCGGGACACAACGGCATCGACCAGGGCATCAGTTGAGTCCACCAGCGGCAGCACGCGCGCAGCGGCGCCACTGACCAGCGGGATCTCCGTGCACGCCGCGATGGCCACCTGAGCCCCCTGCCCCTTGAGGGTCTCGGTGGCCGACGCGATCCACTGCTCCGCTGCGGCCAGGTCCGCGCCGCCCTTGACCGCGCGGATCGCGGCGTCCACGTACTCCCGCTGCACACGGGCGGGAACCTGGATCACATCGAGGCCGAGCCGGGCGCCGGCACGCTCGTACAGACCCGCCAGACGCGTCCCCCGCGTCGCGAGAATTCCGACCCTCTTCGCGCCCGGTGCCGTTTCCGTCGCCGCCGCCAGCGCCGCCTTCACCATGTCCAGCACCTCGACTCCCGCGGCCTTGGACAGCTGCTCGACATAGGCGTGCGCGGTATTGCACGGGACGGCGAGGTACCGGGCCCCGGCCTGCTTCAGCCAGCGGGCTCCCTCCACCAGCGCCGGCACCGGCGAGGGGCCCTCGCCCAGCAGCGCCGCGGTCCGGTCAGGGACGGCGGGATCGGCCCACATGAGGACCGGCAGATGTCCCTGGTCGGTGACTGCCGGGGTGCGCTCGATCAGCCGACGGTAGAAGTCGGCCGTGGCCAGCGGCCCCATCCCCCCGAGGATGCCGAGAGCGGGACGGGGCCACCTCATCGCGCGACCGTCCCGCACGTCACGGCACTGGCGCACCCAGCGGCAGCCAACCGCTTGAGCAGCGGGAGGAACGCGAGATCACTCAAGGGAAGCGGCCTTTCGACGAGTCGGTCGGACCTCTTGATGCTGGTCTTTACCCGCGCCCGCGACGTCGTCGCCCGGCCCAAATTCTCCGGCTCGAATTCGGCCGCTGCTCCAGCCGCTTTCCGGATCACGGCACCGGCAGCAGCCGAGCGTGGCAGTCGACCCGAGACTTCGGCCCTCCCGACGAAACGGACAGCGAAGAGCTGTGCACAGCACCGAAGACCCCGGTGCCCGCCGTGGTTTGACTGGCGCTGGAACGTCCAGGCGACCTGATCGTCGATGGAACCAATATCGACATCTTGCGGCTGATCCGTCCGGCGAAACGCCCACACCGCAGCCTGTGTCCGCCGCGACCCCCTCGACTCGAAAGCCCTTCCATGCACACGCACGACCCTGCCCTGACCGAACTGGTCCTCGAGCGCGTGCGCGACCGTCTCCGGACGGATGGCGCTCCGCTCAATCACCCCGGCCAGCACGACAAGCTCGAAAGTGCTTTGTCCGGCCTGATCGGCACGGATGGCAATGACCCGGCCGACGTCCTGGGCCTGTACACCGACCACCTCGCGCCGACGGTAGTCGGCTGCGACAGCCCGCGCTTCCTGTCCTTCATACCCGCCGCCCCCACACAAGCCGCCGTGTTGTTCGACATGCTCGTCTCGTGCTCGTCGATTCAGGGCGTGTCGTGGATGCTCGCCGCCGGACCGGTTGCCGCCGAGAATGAGGTACTGAGGCTGCTCGCGGACCTGGCCGGGCTGCCGGGCACCGCGGGCGGCTGCTTCGTCTCCGGCGGCTCGGCCGGCAACCTGTCCGCGCTGGTGACGGCCCGGGACACAGCCCGCTGCCGGCGCGGCTACGACGAATACGCACGGGTCAGGATTGCCCTGTCCGACCAGGCCCACTCCTCCATCAGCAACACGCTGCGCATCATCGGCGTCGAACCACTCCTGGTGCCCACACGCGACCACCGGCTCTCCGGCGCAGACCTACGGGCCGCACTCCAGGCCGACGGCGACCCCGGCAACGTCATCGCAGTGGTGGCCACGGCCGGCACGACCAATGCCGGGATCATCGACGACCTCGCGGGGGTAGCTGAGGTAGCCCGCGAGTTCGACCTGTGGTTCCACATCGACGGCGCGTACGGCGGCGCCGGGCTCCTCGCCCCCAGCGTCCGCGACCGCTACCGGGGCATCGAGCACGCCGACTCCCTCGTCATCGATCCCCACAAGTGGCTGTTCGCCCCCCTCGACTGCGCCGCCCTGATCTACCGCAACCCGGCCCTGGCCAAGGCAGCCCACACCCAAGACGCCTCCTACCTCGACGCCCTGCACACCGACGGCGAAACCGAATGGAACCCCTCCGACTACGCTCACCACCTCAGCCGCCGCGCACGCGGCCTGCCGCTGTGGTTCTCCCTCGCCGTACACGGCACCCACGCCTACACCGATGCCATCGAGAGCGCGCTCACCCTCGCTCGCGAGAGCGCCGCACTCATCCAGAACACCCCACACGTCGAACTGATCCGCGAACCCGACCTGTCCGTCGTCCTCTTCCGCCGCGTCGGCTGGACCTCCCACGACTACCAGACATGGTCCAGCCGACTCCTCGCCGACCAGACAGGCTTCGTTGCCCCGACCGGCTGGGAAGGCGAGACCGTCGCCCGGTTCGCGTTCCTGCACCCAGCCACCTCCCTCAGCCTGGTCCAAGAAATTCTCGACACCATGGCTTCCTAGAGGTGTTGTCAAGCTGCCGTAGTGAGGCCGCCGCCCGCATGCACAACCTCGCCCTCGCCTCATGACCGCACAGCCCGGACGCCGCCTCCGTCCTGCCCGATCACGACCTTGCGCAACACCCCAGGGCAACGGCTCTGTCGAGGTAGTCGAGTGCGGTGGCCAGGCGTAGTCGGCCTTCGTCGCTGTGGGTGTCAATCCACACTGCTGCGTCAAGATTGGCTGCTGCATACCCGAGGAGAAGCCGCTGGTAGCCAGACGTGAGGGATTCGACCCGCCGTAAGGCTGTCAGAAGGGACGGCACTGTGGTGTGCACGGTTTGGTGAGGGGCCAGAACACGTAGGAATCTGGCGAATGTGCTCCTGGACCGTCTTGGCGTAGACGCTGCCGGAGACGTCGGTGTCGGGCAGTGTGCGTTGTCGGGCCAGCTGAACGACATCCACTGGCCAGGAGCGATCTGGATGGTCGTACGAGGGCTTCGGGAGATATGGCACGGGGCACGGACTCCTGTGCGGTCTCGTGCAATGGGATCACCGGGATGTGCTCGGAGCTGTCGGCGGGGGCAGAGGGAACACGCCGTCGACACCGTTGAGAAGCTGGGGTGCGGTCGTGGTATCCGTGGTGTGCGGCTCGGGTCCGTTTCCGGCAGGCGCACTCGAAAGCACCTGCCGGAGGTTCGGCTCTGTTCAGGGAGTGGATCAGGCCGCGCGCGGCGTCCAGGAATACGGAGGCAAGGGATGGCCGTCCCTCATCCAGTAGCAAAACTCCTGGGCGCCGCGCAGTGTGCCAGTCCCGGTGGCCGTGCGGCCGTCGACCATCTCGAAGTGGTCGATTTCGATGAGCACGTGGTCACCGACCTGCTGGGACAGTCCGAGGTCAAGCAGGACCCGGCCGTTGCAGCTTCCGATGAGGGCCCACGCGTTCTTCCACAGGAACGTTGCGCGTGCTCCCTGTCGGGAGGTGAAGAAGAAGTCGCCGGCCGCGTGCTGGTTGATGACGCAGAAGACCCACATCAGCCCGGTGGCGTGCGCCAGTTCCTTGCCGTGGGTGTTGGGCACGGACTCCTTGGCCTGCTGGAACTCGACCCTCGTGCTGTCCGCACCCAGGAGGTCCAGGCGTCGGCGGCCGCCTGCCATGCGGATCTCCGACCGCGCTGAGCCGACTACCCGTTGGTAGCACAGGGTCCACATCTTGCGCTCCCGAGACGCGCGCATCGGGGCGGTGACGAGTGCGAAATCCGCCGGGGTCATGCAGCGGCTGCCAGGGAGAAGGCGGACAGGAACTCGCGGAGTCTCTTGTACGTCAGGCCGTGGGCACGCACATCGACCTTCTCCGCTCGGATGATCTCCTCGACGCTGGTGGTGTCGGGGTGCCGAGGCTGAGCGGCCGCGGCCAGTTCCAAGACGTCGTAATAGCCGCGCATCTGGACGGACTGACGCTTGACCGTCTTGATGGTGTTCTTGCGCTCCTCGACCTGGCGTAGTGCCTCCGCGACCAGGTCAGTGTCTTCGGCTTCCTCAAGGGACTGCAACTGGCGGGCGAAACTGTTGAGCTTCTCGTAGCAGTGGCTTCGTGCGGCGTTGAGCTGAACCGCGACAGGGTTGACCTTGGGTTCCTGCTCGGGCACGGACTGGTCCGGCGGCACCACGACCGTCATGATCTCGCCGGTCTCGGGGTGGATCATTTCCACCCGCTGCCCGGGGATGAGCTTCTCCGGCAGCGGTTTGGGCTCCCTGACCTTGTGCGGAGGCAGCTTCGGGCCGCGCTGGTCACGGGCGTGAGCAGCCCAGGCGTTCTTGAAGCTGCGCTGCAGTGCGGCAGCGTGCCGCCGCTGTTCCAGGCCAACGTAGGCGGGGTTGTCCGCGGTGGGCGCGGGGAGCTTGTGTCGGATGTAGTCCTGAGCCGCCACCGCGTTGTCGGTGTGCAGCGCCGCGGCGTCTGTCATGTCGATGAACAGAGCGAGAGCGGCGGCCTGGTCTTCCCGCTCGTATTCGGCAGGACCGACGAAGACCTGCCCTTCGTGCTCAATGACGTGGTAGCTCATGCCACTTCCTCTTTCATGTGAATACCAGCTCGCACTTCAGCGAGCAGGAGTTCGTGCCATTCGGTGATCGACCCGCACAGTCGGCTCAGGGCCTGGAATTGCTCGGGCGGAAGTGCTTCCACCACCTGCGACGGATCGAGATCAAGGGGTTCCTTCAGCGCCTTCATGGCGCGTAGAACCATCCGCAAAATCACTTCGAGGGGTTCGGCGGGCTCGTCGGTCCCGAAGACTTGACTCTCCTGAGCCCTGGCCCCCGCCTTGGCCCTGCGCAGCGCCAACGCTGCGCAATTCAGGACCTCCAGACCTCCTTCTGCGGCAAGGTCGCCGAAGAACCGGGCCAGCTCATCGGGATCATCAGCCACCGTGCGCAACACCGCCGTCACGACGGCCGGATCCGTACGGACGCCGTCCAGAGCCGAGACCTGCTCGCCGCCACCCGGCTCGACCCCGTTCGGGGCCGACGCCGGGACATCCCTGGATGTGGGACCTGCGCCCAGGAGGCGCAGATACTCCTGGCGGGTCAGATGGGTGCTGCCGGAGGGGGCGAACGAACGCAGCGCCTCCAGAAGGAGTCCGAACCGCACGTCGGGGTCATCAGCGGTGCCGAAGGTATGCAGAGCCACTTCACGCAGCAGGGTGTATGAGGCCACGCCACCGGTGCCGGCGATCGCCTCCCGCCGTTCGGCGGTGTACCACGCGGAAACCCTCCGGTACTGGTCGGCGGTGTCCACGCTGATGCCACGCCCCCGGACGAAGTCCTCCAGGGCCTGACGCGTGTTGACCGCACTACCCGTCGACCCCATCGGCACCTTCGCCAAGACCAGGTCGCCCTTGGACAGCCTTGCGGCGCACACCGCTGCCACGCCCACTGCCTCGGCATGGTCGAGCTGATCCCAGATCGCCTGCACGCCGTCGCCTGCCTGACCGGCATCCTGCACGGCACGGCCCGGCTCGTTCCAGAAGTTCATGCCGCTGAAGCTAGGAGAGACCACCGACAAACCAGGGTCCGAATCCCGTCCTGCGATCCCCCGCGCAGCCCAATCAGCACATGGTCATTTCCCGGGAAGGAGTATTCGTAGCAGGAAAAGAACCCTTTCCTCGAAGGAGCCTTGAATGGAGGCGGCACGGTCCTGCCGTCGCCCGAATTCGCCAGAACGAGGGATGACCACGGTGCCGCCCGGGCCCGCATCGCAGACGGCACGGATCTCAGAACGTCTGCATGAATTGGCCAGGCAGCCATCCTCCGTTGACTGGCACTCCGGCAGCCGGGGACGCTCCTCGGCCGTGAGGGTGTTGCCGCTGCTGCTCTGTGCGTTCACGCTCCGATTCCGGGAACGACATAACCGCCAGGACCACAGAGTCACCGAAGAGACGCCTGCGCCACACACCGTCATTTGGTACCCGACGGAGGGGAAAGAGTGACGACCCACCTGACCGTGTGCGTTTCGGTGTGGCGTCCGCCACATTTAGGCAGGTCGCGCGCGGTTTTCGGGGAGGAAGCGACCCCGGCCTCCGGGTCGGCGCCACCGTCGGATCTTCGCGATGAGTACGGCCACCGAACGCCTCGCGCGACGGCTTTGACCTGCGGAAATCTGCCAACAGAGGAGACTGGGCGCGTCGTTCGGGGCGCTACGCGGCTGGAAAAGTGCAACGGTCAGAAGACCGTGTGTGTTTTGACATGGACGCAAAAACCCTGAGCTGCATTCCTGCAGGTCAGGGTCTTGATCCGGAGTGCCCCCGGCAGGATTCGAACCTGCGCACACGGCTCCGGAGGCCGTTGCTCTATCCCCTGAGCTACGGGGGCGTGTCCGTCGCGTTCGGTGTTGCTCGCGGCGACGGGTAGAACACTACCAGCTCGCCCGGGGTGGTCATGAACGGGTTTTGGCGGGTCGTGACGGGGTCCGTGCAGGGCGTTGTCACCCGCAGGGGGCGGAAGTCGGGAAAACCCGGACGCGGTGGCCGGTCCGGACCTACTCTCGAGTTGTGCCTAGGCCGTCCGGCCGGATTCTTGTCGTCGACGACAACAAGGTCATCCGGCAGCTGATCAGGGTCAACCTCGAGCTGGAGGGCTTCGAGGTCGTGACCGCGGGCGATGGTGCCGAGTGTCTGGAAGTCGTCCATCAGGTGCGGCCCGACGCCGTGACGCTGGACGTGGTCATGCCTCGGCTGGACGGGCTCAGGACCGCCGCCCGGCTGCGTGCCGATCCGCGTACCCGGGACCTTCCGATCGCGATCGTCAGCGCCTGTACGCAGTACGAGGTCGACGCCGGGTTCGCCGCGGGGGCCGACGCCTTTCTGTCCAAGCCCTTCGAGCCCGCCGAGCTGGTCGGTCTGGTGCGGCAGTTGGTGGAGCGGAAGGGGAGTGGGTCCACCGTCGTCAGCGGGGCGTCCGGGCCGGGTTCCGGGTCGCCGGGGCCCGGGGCCGGGGCCTCGCCGCCGCGGGTGCGTGGGCTCGCCGGGGAGAGTGGGGCGTCCGCGCAGGCGTGAACCGCGACCCGGGTCCGGTCCCCCCTTGGGGGTGCCGGCTTGCGTCCATATCCCGGGACCGGCGCACATCGGTTCGCCTCCCCACCCCCTTCCTCCCATACGCTTGTCCCGTGACACCCGTAGAGCTCTCCCGCACCGTGCTGCACGCGGTGCGTCGCGCCGTCGACGCGGGGGAGCTGAGCGTGGCCGTGCCGACGCGTGCCGTGGTCGCGCCGCCGGGGCCCGGAGGGTGCGGGGACTACGCCACCAGCATCGCCCTCCAGCTGGCCCGCCCGGCCGGGCAGACGCCGTTCCGGGTCGCCGAGGTGCTGCGGCCCTACCTGGTCGGAATGGACGGGATCACCGATGTCGTCCTCACCGGGCCGGGGTTTCTCAACATCAGGCTCGATCGCGCCGCCTCCGACGTCGGTCTCGTCGCCGAGATCCTGCGCCGCGGGGACCGGTACGGGTACGCCGGCCAACCGGACGGGCGCGTCGTGCAGCTCCACTGCCCCCACGACCTGCGTGCCGTCGTCGTCGCCGAGGCATCCGCACGGCTGCTCCGCTCCCAGGGGGCCCTCGTCCGCGTGAGCGCCGAGGGGTTCGAGGGCGCCTGGACCTCCGTCCTCGGGGTGACGGTGGACGCGGTCGGACACGCACCCGCGGGGCTGCCCGTCAACGTCCGGCCCGTCCCCGTCCCCGTCCCCGTCCCCATCCCCGCCCCCGGGTCCGCCGACCCGATGTCCCTCGGGCGCGACGCCGGACGCTGGGCCCTGCTCCACCCCGCGGCCCACGACCGGCCCCGGGTCGGCGACCAGCACCTCGTCCAGCGGGAGAGCAACCCCCTCTTCCGCGTGCGGTACGCCCACGCCCGGGCCCGGGCCGCCGCTCGCAACGCCGCCGACCTCGGGTTCACCGCCGAACCCGGCCCCCTCGCAGACGTAGAGCCGGAACTCCTCGCCGTCCTCGCCGACCACCCCCGCGTCCTCGCCGCCGCCGCGGACCACCGCGCCCCCGACCGGCTTGCCCGGCACCTCGTCACCGTCGCCGACGCCGCGCTGCCGTTCCTGCCCACCGTGCTGCCCCGCGGCGGGGAGAAACCCTCGGCCGCCCACCGCGCCCGGCTGGCGCTCGCCGAAGCCGTCGGGGCGGTGCTGGCCGGCGGCCTGGACCTCCTCGGCATCGACGCACCCGCACACCTCTGAGAGAGCACGGAAGACGCCATGAGCCGTTCCGCACACCCCGCCGGGCCCCGCCACGCCGATGTCCTGCCCGAGGGGCATTACACCGCCCCGGCCGAGGACCTCAACGCCCTCGACCCCAAGGTCTGGGCCCGCACCGTCGGGCGGGACGCGGACGGGGTCGTCACCGTCGGCGGGATTCCCGTCACGCAGCTCGCCGAGGAGTACGGCACCCCCTCCTACCTCCTCGACGAAACCGACTTCCGGGGGCGGGCGCGGGCGTGGCGCACCGCGTTCGGCGACGGCGCCGACGTCTTCTACGCCGGGAAGGCCTTCCTGTCGCGCGCCGTCGTGCGGTGGCTGCATGAAGAAGGGCTCAACCTCGATGTCTGTTCCGGGGGCGAGCTCGCCACCGCGCTCTCCGCCGGGATGCCCGCCGAGCGGATCGCCTTCCACGGGAACAACAAGTCGCCGGAGGAGATCGAGCGGGCCGTGCGCGCCGGGGTGGGGCGGATCGTGCTCGACTCCTTCCAGGAGATCGTGCGGGTCGCGCACATCGCCCAGTCGCTCGGCAGGCGGCAGCGGGTGCAGATCCGGATCACCGTCGGGGTCGAGGCGCACACGCACGAGTTCATCGCCACCGCCCACGAGGACCAGAAGTTCGGGATTCCGCTGGCCGGCGGGCAGGCCGCCGAAGCGGTGCGGCGGGCGCTGCAGCTGGACGGGCTCGAACTCATCGGGATCCACTCGCACATCGGGTCCCAGATCTTCGACATGTCGGGGTTCGAGGTCGCCGCGCACCGGGTCGTGGGGCTGCTCAGGGACATCCGGGACGAGCACGGTGTCGAGCTGCCCGAGATCGACCTCGGGGGCGGGCTCGGCATCGCGTACACCAGTGACGACGATCCCCGCGAGCCGCACGAGATCGCCAAGGCGCTGACCGAGATCGTGACGCGGGAGTGCGAGGCCGCCCGGCTCGCCACCCCCCGCATCTCCGTCGAGCCCGGGCGGGCCATCGTCGGGCCCACCGCCTTCACGCTCTACGAGGTCGGCACCGTCAAGCCGCTCGACGGGCTGCGGACGTACGTCTCCGTCGACGGCGGGATGTCCGACAACATCCGGACCGCGCTCTACGACGCCGAGTACAGCGTCGCCCTCGCCTCGCGCACCTCCGACGCCGAGCCGATGCTCGTGCGCGTCGTCGGCAAGCACTGCGAGAGCGGGGACATCGTGGTCAAGGACGCCTTCCTGCCGGGGGACCTGGCACCCGGTGACCTCATCGCCGTACCGGCGACGGGGGCGTACTGCCGCTCCATGGCCAGCAACTACAACCACGCGCTGCGGCCGCCGGTCGTCGCCGTGCGGGACGGTGCGGCGCGGGTCGTCGTGCGGCGGGAGACCGAGGAGGATCTGCTGCGTCTCGACGTCGGGTGACGCCCGGGGGAGCGAGAGATGGGGGCGGGCGAAGATCTTTCGGTCCGCACCCCCTCAGAAAATGAAATAAACGTCTCACGATCCGGACGAAAGGCAGAAAATCCCGTCCGGTGCGTGAGACTGGTCCAACCGTAGACGGTATGAGGAAACGAGGTCGGATGATGCGTACGCGTCCGCTGAAGGTGGCGCTGCTGGGCTGTGGAGTGGTCGGCTCAGAGGTGGCGCGCATCATGACGACGCACGCCGCGGACCTCGCCGCCCGGATCGGGGCCCCGGTGGAGCTCGCGGGCGTCGCCGTACGGCGGCCCGACAAGGTGCGGGAGGGGATCGACCCGGCCCTCGTCACCACCGACGCCACCGCGCTCGTCAAGCGCGGGGACATCGACGTCGTGGTGGAGGTGATCGGGGGGATCGAGCCCGCGCGGACGCTCATCACCACCGCCTTCGCGCACGGCGCCTCCGTGGTCTCCGCCAACAAGGCGCTCATCGCCCAGGACGGCGCCGCCCTGCACGCCGCCGCCGACGAGCACGGCAAGGACCTGTACTACGAGGCCGCCGTCGCCGGTGCCATCCCGCTGATCCGGCCGCTGCGCGAGTCGCTGGCCGGCGACAAGGTCAACCGGGTGCTCGGCATCGTCAACGGGACGACCAACTTCATCCTCGATGCCATGGACTCGACCGGGGCCGGGTATCAGGAGGCGCTCGACGAGGCCACCGCCCTCGGGTACGCCGAGGCCGACCCGACCGCCGACGTCGAGGGCTTCGACGCCGCCGCCAAGGCCGCCATCCTCGCCGGGATCGCCTTCCACACGCGCGTGCGCCTCGACGACGTCTACCGCGAGGGCATGACCGAGGTCACCGCCGCCGACTTCGCCTCCGCCAAGGAGATGGGCTGCACCATCAAGCTGCTCGCCATCTGCGAGCGGGCGGCGGACGGAGGCTCGGTCACCGCGCGCGTGCATCCCGCGATGATCCCGCTCAGCCATCCGCTGGCCAATGTGCGCGAGGCGTACAACGCGGTCTTCGTGGAGTCCGACGCCGCCGGACAGCTCATGTTCTACGGGCCCGGCGCCGGCGGTTCGCCGACCGCGTCCGCCGTGCTCGGCGACCTGGTGGCCGTGTGCCGCAACCGGCTGGGCGGAGCGACCGGACCCGGTGAGTCCGCGTACGCCGCCCTGCCCGTCTCCCCGATGGGCGACGTCGTCACGCGCTACCACATCAGCCTCGACGTGGCCGACAAACCGGGCGTGCTCGCCCAGGTCGCGACCGTGTTCGCGGAGCACGGTGTCTCCATCGACACCGTGCGGCAGTCCGGCAAGGACGGCGAGGCATCCCTCGTCGTCGTCACCCATCGCGCGTCCGACGCCGCCCTCGGCGGAACGGTCGAGGCGCTGCGCAAGCTCGACACCGTGCGGGGTGTCGCCAGCATCATGCGGGTTGAAGGAGAGTAACCAGCAATGACTCACCAGTGGCGCGGAATCATCGAGGAGTACCGGGACCGGCTGCCCGTCTCCGACAGCACGCCCGTCGTGACGCTCCGTGAGGGCGGCACCCCCCTCGTGCCCGCGCAGGTGCTCTCCGAGCGCACCGGCTGCGAGGTCCACCTCAAGGTCGAGGGGGCGAACCCGACCGGGTCCTTCAAGGACCGCGGCATGACCATGGCCATCAGCAAGGCGAAGGAGGAGGGCGCGCAGGCTGTTATCTGCGCGTCCACCGGGAACACGTCCGCCTCCGCCGCCGCGTACGGTGTGCGCGCGGGCATGGTCTCCGCCGTGCTCGTGCCGCAGGGCAAGATCGCGCTCGGCAAGATGGGCCAGGCCCTCGTGCACGGCGCGAAGATCCTCCAGGTCGACGGCAACTTCGACGACTGCCTCACGCTGGCCCGCGCGCTCAGCGACAACTACCCGGTGGCACTGGTCAATTCGGTCAACCCGGTGCGTATCGAGGGGCAGAAGACGGCCGCCTTCGAGATCGTGGACATGCTCGGCGACGCGCCCGACATACATGTCCTTCCCGTGGGCAACGCGGGCAACATCACCGCGTACTGGAAGGGGTACCAGGAGTACGCCGCCGACGGGGTCAGCACCAGGAAGCCCCGCATGTGGGGGTTCCAGGCCTCCGGCTCCGCCCCGATTGTGCGCGGCGAGGTCGTCAAGGACCCGTCGACCATCGCCACCGCCATCCGGATCGGCAACCCCGCCTCGTGGGACTTCGCGCTCGCCGCGCGCGACGAGTCGGGCGGCGCCATCGACGAGGTGACGGACCGTGAGATCCTGCGCGCCTACCGGCTGTTGGCCTCGCAGGAGGGCGTCTTCGTGGAGCCCGCCTCCGCCGCCTCCGTGGCCGGACTGCTGAAGGCCGCCGAGCAGGGCAGGGTCGACCCGGGGCAGCGCATCGTGTGCACCGTCACCGGCAACGGGCTGAAGGACCCGGACTGGGCCGTCGCCGGCGCGCCGCAGCCGGTCACCGTCCCGGTCGACGCGGCGACGGCGGCCGAGCGGCTCGGGCTGATCTGAGCGGCGCGCCGGTGAGCTGATCTGAGCGGCGCGCCGGTGAAAGGCGCCCGGCGCAGGAGGGCGTAGGCGACGCCCGGCCGGGAAAGTCACTTACGGGGGGTGCACAGGGGGCATACGACACGCATCGTGCGCCTCCTGTGCGCCCTATGTCGCCACAGAACCTTCCTTCGATAGGCTGTACCTAACCCGCCTGCCGCATATGCCGCGGTACCGCGCCGTCTCCGCGGTCGCGCCCAGGGTTCTGTACGTCGTCGTCATCATCATCGTCCTCGTCATCGAATGTCATTCGACAGTCACGACAGCCACGCAGCTCAAGGAGAGTCATCTAGCGATGGCCGGTCCAGCGTTCCGCGCCGCCGCCGTCAGGGTGCGCGTCCCCGCCACCAGCGCCAATCTCGGTCCGGGCTTCGACGCCCTCGGCCTCGCGCTGGGTCTGTACGACGACGTGGTCGTCCGGGTGGCCGACTCCGGGCTGCACATCGACATCGCGGGTGAGGGCAGCGAGACCCTTCCGCGCGACGAGAAGCACCTCCTCGTCCGTTCCCTGCGCACCGCCTTCGACCTGCTCGGCGGACAGCCGCGCGGCCTGGAGATCGTGTGCGCCAACCGCATTCCGCACGGCCGCGGCCTCGGCTCCTCCTCCGCCGCCATCTGCGCCGGAATCGTCGCCGCGCGCGCGGTGACCATAGGCGGCGAGGCCCGCCTCGACGACGCCGCGCTGCTCGACCTCGCCACCGAGACCGAGGGCCACCCCGACAACGTGGCGGCCTGTCTCCTGGGCGGATTCACCCTCTCCTGGATGGAGTCCGGCGCCGCCCGGGCGATCAGGATGGAGCCCTCCGATTCCATCGTTCCGGTGGTTTTCGTGCCCGGAAAGCCGGTACTGACCCAGACCGCGCGCGGACTGCTCCCGCGCAGCGTCCCGCACGTCGACGCCGCCGCCAACGCCGGCCGCGCCGCGCTGCTCGTCGAGGCCCTCACCCGGCGCCCCGAGCTGCTGCTGCCGGCCACCGAGGACCGCCTGCACCAGGAATACCGCGCACCGGCCATGCCGGAGAGCACGGCGCTGGTGGAACGGCTGCGTGGCGACGGCATCCCCGCGGTGATCTCGGGTGCCGGACCCACGGTGATGGCACTGGCCGACGCCGACACGGCCGACAAGGTCGAGGCGCTGGCCGGTACGGACTGGGCGGCCAACCGGCTCGGCCTGGACCAGCAGGGCGCGACCGTCCTGCCCCTGGCGACCGCCAGCGACACCTGACGCGGACGGTTGCCGGATTTCGAGAGGGGGAATGTTTGTTGGATCCGGTAGTGTTAACCTCAAGTCTGCACCCGACCCCACCATGGCGAGGTGCCTCGTGTCCCCGTCAGGGACAGACATTCTTCCGGGAGCCCCCCAAGCCGCATTCTGCAGTGGATGTCGTACGTGATCAGTACGGCCGACACGGGCATTGAGCGGCCCACCGGTGGGGGTTACCCCCGCTGGGGGAGTTTCGGAACCGGTGCGACCACGCCGCATGACACAGACACCGGGTGCCACGGCTAGGGGAAGCGCCATCACCAGTTATCTCTTCCGCCGTTCAGGCGGACCACCGCCCCGGCACGGTTCACACAGCAAGGACCGAAGCCGGACAGCACAACCGGTCGCCGAGCCAGACAGGCCGACGTCCGCTCCAGGGAAGGACCCTTCGTGAGCGACACCACCGATCTGATGGGCGCACGTGTCGAGGAGACCGCTGCCGCGCCCGCCACGGACGCCTCCGCGCCTGCCACCGGTGCCGGCTCCCGGCGGCGCCGCGGTACCGGCCTCGAGGGCATGGTGCTGGCCGAGCTGCAGCAGGTCGCATCCGGCCTCGGCATCAGGGGCACCGCGCGTATGCGCAAGAGCCAGCTGATCGAGGTCATCAAGGAGGCGCAGGCCGCGGGGGGAGCCCCCGCCAAGGCCGCGCCCGCCGCGGACACCGCCGGCGAGACCAAGCCGAAGCGCCGCAGCACCTCCCGGACCCGTACGGGCGACGAGGCACCCGCCGAGAAGGCGGAGCGGGCGGAGAAGGCCGGCAAGGCCGACAAGGCCGACAAGAAGGCGGACAAGGCGGCCGCCGACAAGGCCGCCGCCCAGCAGCAGATCGAGATCCCCGGTCAGCCGTCTCCCAAGGTCAACGCCTCCGCCGAGCAGGCCGCCCCCGCCGACGACGCCCCCTCCGAGCGCCGTCGTCGCCGGGCCACCTCCGACGCGGGCAGCCCGTCCGCCACCGACACGACGGTGGCCGTCGACACCCGCGCCGAGCCGAAGGCCGACACGTCGGCCCAGCAGCAGTCGCAGGGTCACCAGCAGGGCCAGGGCGACGCCCGTTCCGACGGTGAGGGCGGCGACGGCCGCCGCCGCGACCGCCGTGACCGCGGCGACCGCGGTGACCGTGGCGAGCGCGGCGACCGTGGCGACCGCGGCCGCGACCGGCGCAACAAGGGCGACGACCAGCAGAACCAGGGCGGCGGCCGCCAGGACCGCCAGCAGCAGGGCGGCGGCCGCCAGGACCGTCAGCAGCACGACGACGGTTACGACGACGACGGCAGCGGCCGCCGGGGCCGCCGCGGCCGCTACCGGGACCGCCGGGGCCGTCGCGGGCGCGACGAGATCCAGGAGCCGCAGATCAACGAGGACGACGTCCTCATCCCGGTCGCCGGCATCCTCGACATCCTCGACAACTACGCGTTCATCCGGACCTCCGGCTACCTGCCCGGCCCCAACGACGTGTACGTCTCCCTCGCCCAGGTCCGCAAGAACGGCCTGCGCAAGGGCGACCACCTCACCGGTGCCGTGCGCCAGCCCAAGGAGGGCGAGCGCCGCGAGAAGTTCAACGCGCTGGTGCGCCTGGACTCGGTCAACGGCATGGCGCCCGAACACGGCCGCGGACGGCCGGAGTTCAACAAGCTGACGCCGCTCTACCCGCAGGACCGCCTCCGCCTGGAGTCGGACCCGGGCGTCCTCACCACCCGCATCATCGACCTGGTCGCGCCGATCGGTAAGGGCCAGCGCGGTCTGATCGTGGCCCCGCCGAAGACCGGCAAGACCATGATCATGCAGGCGATCGCCAACGCGATCACGCACAACAACCCCGAGTGCCACCTGATGGTCGTCCTGGTCGACGAGCGTCCCGAAGAGGTCACCGACATGCAGCGGTCGGTGAAGGGCGAGGTCATCTCCTCGACCTTCGACCGCCCGGCCGAGGACCACACCACGGTCGCCGAGCTGGCCATCGAGCGCGCCAAGCGCCTGGTGGAGCTGGGTCACGACGTCGTCGTGCTGCTCGACTCGATCACGCGTCTGGGCCGTGCGTACAACCTCGCCGCCCCGGCCTCCGGCCGCATCCTGTCCGGTGGTGTCGACTCGACCGCCCTGTACCCGCCGAAGCGCTTCTTCGGTGCGGCCCGCAACATCGAGGACGGCGGCTCGCTGACCATCCTCGCCACCGCCCTGGTGGACACCGGGTCCCGCATGGACGAGGTCATCTTCGAGGAGTTCAAGGGCACCGGCAACGCCGAGCTCAAGCTCGACCGGAAGCTCGCCGACAAGCGCATCTTCCCGGCGGTGGACGTGGACGCGTCCGGTACCCGCAAGGAAGAGATCCTGCTCGGCAGCGACGAGCTGGCCATCACCTG
Source organism: Streptomyces sp. NPDC059906 (assembly GCF_042730645.1). NCBI lineage: Bacteria > Bacillati > Actinomycetota > Actinomycetes > Kitasatosporales > Streptomycetaceae > Streptomyces > Streptomyces sp. NPDC059906. Next base: position 87,031 of record NZ_JBHWKU010000024.1, on the reverse strand, counting down.
GAAGCTGCGCCGTGTGCTGCACGCGCTCGACCAGCAGCAGGCGATCGAACTGCTCCTCGACAAGATGAAGCAGACGAAGTCGAACGCCGAGTTCCTGATGCAGATCCAGAAGACGACCCCGACGCCCGGCAACGGCGACTGAGTCACCGCCGCGCACCTCAGGGGCCGCCTCCGCTTCGGGGGCGGCCCCTTCGTCATGAGTCCATGTCTACGTCCTCCACCTGCGGCCTACGTCCTCCACCTGCGGCCTACGTCCTCCACCTGCGACCTTCGCCACACGGACCGGCCCGGACGGCGTCCCGGCGGGTCCGGGCCGGTGCTCGCGGATGCCCAGGTCAGCGAGGCGGAGCGGCGCAGGCCGGACACGCTCCGTCACCGATTCCCCACCGGGTCGCCACAGACCGTTGTGCAACCCTGTCCCGAGTTCCGCCGTCTGAGCTACGGAGGGACCATGGTGAGGTAGCGGCGCCGACCACCGGAGCCGACCGACCCGACCCTGAGCGCAGGGGGTAACCGACCGGACGAACACCGAGGAGCCCATGTCCGCCGAGAGCACGCCGGATCCCGCGATACCCGGCCCCGGCCAGTCCCGCACCCCAGGCCCCGGCCGCCGGGGCAGGGGCCGCCGCCGCAAGCCCACGGCCAAGCGGCGCAAGGCCCTGCTCGTCGCGGCCTGGAGCGCCGCGGGCATCGTGGTCCTCGGCGGCACCGGAGCCGGAGTCCTGTACTTCAAGCTCAACGGCAACCTCACGAGCGTCGACATCGACCAGGCGCTCGGCGCCGACCGGCCCGAGAAGGCCGACAACGGCTCCGAGAACATCCTGGTCCTCGGCTCCGACACCCGCTCCGGCGGCAACAAGAAGCTCGGCGGCGGCACCGACGACGGCACCGCCCGCTCGGACACGGCGATGATCGTGCACGTCTACAAGGGCCACAAGAAGGCCAGCGTGGTCTCCATCCCGCGCGACACCCTCATCGACCGCCCCGACTGCACCGACACCGACGGCGGCCAGCACCCCGCCGCCGACGGCGTGATGTTCAACTCCGCCTACTCCACCGGCGGCGCCGCCTGCGCCGTGAAGACCGTCGAGTCGATCAGCGGCCTGCGCATGGACCACTATCTGGAGGTCGACTTCAGCGGCTTCCAGCACCTCATCGACGACCTCGGCGGCGTACAGGTCACCACCACCGAGGACATCGAGGACCCCGACAGCCACCTCGACCTCACGGCCGGCACCCACCGGCTCGACGGCGAGCAGGCACTCGGCCTGGTCCGCACCCGGCACGGCGTCGGCGACGGCTCCGACCTGGGCCGCATCCAGCTCCAGCAGGCCTTCGTCAAGGCCCTGGTCGACCAGGTCAAGGACGTCGGCCTGCTCGGCAACCCCAAGAAGCTGTACGACATCGCCGACACCGCCACCAAGACCGTCACCACCGACTCCGACCTGGGCTCGGTGAACTCCCTGATGTCCTTCGCGAGCAGCCTGAAGGGCATCGGCCCGGACAAGATGCACATGGTCACCATGCCGGTCGTCTACGACCCCGCCGACGCCAACCGCGTCCTGGTCGAGAAGGACAAGGCCCAGCAGGTCTGGACGGCCCTGAAGAACGACCGTCCGATCCCGGCGTCGGCCACGCAGGGCACGGCGACCGGTGAGGCCAAGGGCGTCGTCAACACCGGGGAATAGTTCACCCCGCCCCCCGGTTTTGGGGGATGGCCCCAGTCCTGGCAGACTGGTACGTCGGCTCCGGTTCACGCTCCCGCATCCCGCGGCTGCGACCCGGCGCCCTCCCGGAACAGTAGGAGACACCTTGAAGCGCGACATCCACCCCGAGTACGTCGAGACGCAGGTCAGCTGCACCTGTGGCGCGTCGTTCACCACCCGCAGCACGATCGAGAGCGGCACCATCCGCGCCGAGGTCTGCTCCGAGTGCCACCCGTTCTACACGGGCAAGCAGAAGATCCTCGACACCGGTGGCCGCGTGGCCCGCTTCGAGGCCCGCTTCGGCAAGGCTTCCGCCGGCTCCAAGAAGTAGCGAGCCACCAACCGCCGGTCCACGGCCGCATCCCCTCCCCGGGGAGCGCCGGGACCGGCGTTTTTGGTCGCCCGCCTTCCCTATCCCACGCAGTAGCAGGAGCCCAAGATGTTCGAGGCCGTCGAGGAACTCGTCGCCGAGCACGCCGACCTGGAGAAGAAGCTCGCCGACCCGTCGGTCCACTCCGACCAGGCGAACGCGCGCAAGCTGAACAAGCGGTACGCCGAGCTGACCCCGATCGTCGCCACGTTCCGCTCCTGGAAGCAGACCGGCGACGACATGGAGACCGCGCGCGAGTTCGCGGCCGACGACCCCGACTTCGCCGCCGAGGTCAAGGAGCTGGACAAGCAGCGCGACGAGCTCACCGAGAAGCTGCGGCTGCTCCTGGTCCCGCGCGACCCCAGCGACGACAAGGACGTCATCCTCGAGATCAAGGCCGGCGCCGGCGGCGACGAGTCGGCGCTCTTCGCCGGCGACCTGCTGCGCATGTACCTGCGCTACGCCGAGCGGATCGGCTGGAAGACCGAGATCATCGACTCCACCGAGTCCGAGCTGGGCGGCTACAAGGACGTCCAGGTCGCCGTGAAGACCAAGGGCGGCCAGGGCGCCACCGAGCCCGGCCAGGGCGTCTGGGCCCGCCTCAAGTACGAGGGCGGCGTGCACCGCGTGCAGCGCGTCCCCGCGACCGAGTCCCAGGGCCGCATCCACACCTCCGCGGCGGGCGTCCTCGTGACCCCCGAGGCCGAGGAGATCGACGTCGAGATCAACCCGAACGACCTCCGCATCGACGTCTACCGCTCCTCCGGGCCCGGCGGCCAGTCCGTCAACACCACCGACTCCGCCGTGCGCATCACGCACATCCCGACCGGAGTCGTCGCCTCCTGCCAGAACGAGAAGAGCCAGCTGCAGAACAAGGAGCAGGCGATGCGTATCCTGCGCTCCAGGCTGCTCGCGGCGGCGCAGGAGGAGGCGGAGAAGGAGGCCGCGGACGCCCGGCGCAGCCAGGTCCGCACCGTCGACCGCTCCGAGAAGATCCGCACGTACAACTTCCCGGAGAACCGCATCTCGGACCACCGCGTCGGCTTCAAGGCGTACAACCTGGACCAGGTCCTGGACGGCGACCTCGACTCGGTGATCCAGGCCTGCGTCGACGCGGACTCGGCGGCCAAGCTCGCCGCAGCGTAACCGCCCCGTACGACAGCTCGGAGGACCAGCGTGCCGCTACATCACGGGGGGCGACCCCCGAACCCCCGCAGTGTGCTGCTCGCGGAGGTGGCCCAGGCCACCCAGCGGCTGGCCGACGCCGGCGTGCCCTCGCCGCGCACCGACGCGGAGGAGCTCGCCGCGTACCTGCACGGCGTCAAGCGGGGCGAGCTGCACGCCGTGCCGGACGCGGACTTCGACGCCCGGTACTGGGAGGTCGTCGCCCGCCGTGAGGCGCGCGAGCCGCTCCAGCACATCACCGGCCGCGCCTACTTCCGCTACCTGGAGCTCCAGGTCGGCCCCGGCGTCTTCGTGCCCCGCCCCGAGACCGAGTCGGTCGTCGGCTGGGCCATAGACGCGGTGCGCGCCATGGACGTCGTCGAGCCCTGCATCGTCGACCTGTGCACCGGCTCGGGCGCCATCGCGCTCGCCCTCGCCCAGGAGGTGCCGCGCTCGCGCGTACACGCCGTGGAGCTGTCCGAGGACGCCCTCAAGTGGACGCGCAGGAACATGGCGGGGTCCAGGGTCGACCTGCGCCAGGGAGACGCCCTGACGGCCTTCCCGGACCTCGACGGCCAGGTCGACCTGGTGGTCTCCAACCCGCCGTACATCCCGCTCACCGAGTGGGAGTACGTCGCCCCCGAGGCCCGCGACCACGATCCCGAGCTGGCCCTGTTCTCCGGCGAGGACGGCCTCGACCTGATCCGCGGCCTGGAACGCACCGCGCACCGCCTGCTGCGCCCCGGCGGCGTGGTCGTGGTCGAGCACGCCGACACCCAGGGCGGCCAGGTGCCGTGGATCTTCACCGAGGAACGGGGCTGGGCCGACGCGGCCGACCACCCCGACCTCAACAACCGACCTCGTTTCGCGACGGCCCGCAAGGCACTGCCGTGAACACCCCGACGACTCCCACCCCGCAGTACGTGTACGAGGAGGCCAGCTAAATGGCACGGCGTTACGACACCAACGACGCGACCGACCGAGTGACCGGTCTGCGTGAGGCCGCGTCCGCCGTCCGCCGTGGCGAGCTCGTGGTGCTGCCGACGGACACCGTGTACGGCATCGGCGCCGACGCCTTCGCCGCGGAGGCCGTCGGCGACCTGCTGGAGGCCAAGGGGCGGGGCCGCAACATGCCCTCCCCGGTGCTCATCGGCTCGCCGAACACCCTGCACGGCCTGGTCACCGACTTCTCCGAGATGGCCTGGGAGCTGGTCGACGCCTTCTGGCCCGGCGCGCTGACCCTGGTCGCCAAGCACCAGCCGTCCCTCCAGTGGGACCTCGGCGAGACCCGGGGCACGGTCGCCGTCCGCATGCCGCTGCACCCGGTCGCCATCGAGCTGCTCACCGAGGTCGGCCCCATGGCCGTCTCGTCCGCCAACCTGACCGGCCACCCGTCGCCCGAGGACTGCGACGCCGCCCAGCAGATGCTCGGCGACTCCGTCTCCGTCTACCTCGACGGCGGCCCCACGCCCGGCATCGTCCCGTCGTCCATCGTCGACGTCACCCGCGAGGTGCCGGTCCTGCTGCGCGCGGGCGCGCTGTCGGCGGAGGAACTGCGCAAGGTGGTACCCGACCTCGAGGTGGCGAATTGACGGCCCCTGAGACGGGGCGTGGCATAGGCAACGGGGAACGCGCCGCGGAGATCACGACCACGTTCGTCGGCCTCCCGCGCGACAGCTTCCGCATCCTCCACGTCAGCACCGGAAACGTCTGCCGCTCGCCGATCACCGAGCGGCTGACCCGGCACGCGGTGAAGGAGCGGCTCGGCGTGCTGGGCGGCGGCCTGATCGTGGAGAGCGCGGGCACCTGGGGCCACGAGGGCGCGCCCATGGAGGCGAACGCCGAGACGGTCCTCACGGACTTCGGCGCCGACCCCGCCGGCTTCACCGGCCGCGAGCTGCTCGACGAGCACGTGATCCGCGCCGACCTGGTCCTCACCGCGACCCGGGACCACCGGGCCCAGGTCATCTCCATGGGCCACTCCGCGGGCCTGCGCACCTTCACCCTGAAGGAGTTCACCCGCCTGGTGAACGCCATCGACCCGGCGACGCTCCCTCCCCTGGAGGATGGCGTGGTCACCCGCGCCCGCGCCCTGGTCCGCGCCGCCGCCGCTCTACGCGGGTGGCTCCTCGCCCCCACGGTCGAGGCGGACGAGGTCTACGACCCGTACGGCGCCCCGCTGACCTTCTTCCGTTCCGTCGGCGACGAGATACACCAGGCCCTCGACCCGGTGGTGACGGCGCTGACCGGGGTCCCGGCGCGGGCCTGAGGCGCGTCCAGGACGGGGCCCCAGTGCTGACGGCGCTGACGGCGCCGACCGGCGCCGACGGGGGTCCCGGCGCGGATGCGGGGCCCCGCCCCGCGTACGCCGGGCGTCTTCGTCGTGGCGGGCCTACATTGGTGCTACGTCACCGTCGACGCATGCCCGGAGCGCACCATGTCGGTCACCCACGAGATCATCGAGGCCGATGACAGTTCGGTCGGAGTCCTGCTGCGCCAGGATCCCGAGCTGGCCGAGATCCTGTTCGCCGAAGGCCGCCGCCAGTCGACGACCCTGCAGCTGATCGCCGCCGAGAACTTCACGTCGCCCGCCGTGCTCGCCGCCCTCGGCTCACCGCTGGCCAACAAGTACGCCGAGGGCTACCCGGGCGCCCGCCACCACGGCGGCTGCGAGATCGTCGACGTGGCCGAGCGGCTGGCCGCCCGGCGGGCCCAGGCGCTCTTCGGCGCCGAGCACGCCAACGTGCAGTCCCACTCCGGCTCCTCCGCCGTGCTGGCCGCCTACGCCGCGCTGCTGCGCCCCGGCGACACCGTCCTCGCCCTCGGCCTGCCCTACGGCGGCCACCTCACCCACGGCTCACCCGCCAACTTCTCCGGCCGCTGGTTCGACTTCGTCGGCTACGGCGTGGACGCGGAGACCGGGCTGATCGACCACGACCAGGTGCGCACCCTGGCCCGCGCCCGCCGCCCCAAGGCGATCGTCTGCGGCTCCATCGCCTACCCCCGCCACCTCGACTACGCCGCCTTCCGCGACATCGCCGACGAGGTGGGCGCCTACCTCATCGCCGACGCCGCCCACCCGATCGGACTCGTCGCCGGGGGAGCGGCGCCCAGTCCGGTGCCGTACGCCGACATCGTGTGCGCCACCACGCACAAGGTGCTGCGCGGACCCCGCGGCGGCATGATCCTGTGCGGCAGCGAACTGGCGGAACGGGTCGACCGGGCCGTCTTCCCGTTCACCCAGGGCGGGGCCCAGATGCACACCATCGCAGCCAAGGCCGTCGCCTTCGGGGAGGCGGCGACCCCCGCCTTCGCCGCCTACGCCCACCAGGTGGTCGCCAACGCCCGCGCGCTCGCGGCCCACCTGGCCGCCGAGGGCCTGGTCGTCACCACCGGCGGCACCGACACCCACCTGCTCACCGCCGACCCCGCCCCGCTGGGCGTCGACGGGAAGGCCGCACGGGGGCTGCTCGCGGCGGCCGGGATCGTCCTGGACTGCTGCGCACTGCCGCACGCCGACGCCCGCGGGCTGCGCCTGGGCACGGCGGCGGTCACCACCCAGGGCATGGGGGAGCGGGAGATGCGGGCGATGGCCACCCTGGTCGCCGGGGTCTTGCGCGGGACGACGGACCCGGCCGCGGCCCGGGCGGACGTAAGGGACCTGACCGCGGAATTCCCCCCGTACCCGGACTGAGGCCGGGTAGGCGTACAGGCGTACACAGCCACACGTGCAACCATCGTCGATACCCGGAAGTCCTCAACCGTATGCGTCGCATTGCCGTGCGCATCGCTAGGGTGTGAGGTTGAGGATGGCCAGCGAGACCTGTGGGGAAGCCCGTGCGTGAATACCTGCTGACGCTCTGCATCACGGCCGCGGTGACGTATCTGCTGACAGGGCCGGTACGGAAGTTCGCGATCGTGGCGGGGGCGATGCCGGAGATCCGGGCACGTGACGTGCACCGGGAACCCACTCCGCGGCTCGGCGGGATCGCCATGTTCTTCGGGCTGTGCGCCGGCCTGCTGGTCGCCGACCACCTCACCAACCTCAGCGAGGTCTTCGAGAAGTCCAACGAGCCGCGCGCCCTGCTCTCCGGGGCCGCCCTGATCTGGCTGATCGGTGTCCTGGACGACAAGTTCGAGATCGACGCCCTGATCAAGCTCGGCGGCCAGATGATCGCCGCCGGCGTGATGGTGGTGCAGGGTCTGACCATCCTGTGGATCCCGGTGCCGGGCGTCGGCACGGTGGCGCTCACCCAGTGGCAGGGCACCCTGCTGACGGTGGCGCTGGTCGTCATCACCATCAACGCGGTCAACTTCGTGGACGGCCTGGACGGTCTCGCGGCCGGCATGGTGTGCATCGCGGCGGCGGCGTTCTTCATGTACGCCTACCGGATCTGGTACTCGTACGGCATCGAGGCCGCGGCGCCCGCCTCGCTCTTCGCGGTCATCCTCATGGGCATGTGCCTCGGCTTCCTGCCGCACAACATGCACCCCGCCCGGATCTTCATGGGCGACTCCGGCTCCATGCTGATCGGCCTGGTGCTGGCGGCCGGCGCGATCTCCGTGACCGGACAGGTCGACCCCGACCTGATGAACCTGTTCTCCGGGTCGGAGCGCAACTCGGTGCACCAGATGGTGCCGGTCTACATCCCGCTGGTGATGCCGCTGACCATCATCGCCATCCCGGCCGCCGACCTGATCCTGGCCATCGTGCGCCGTACCTGGCGCGGCCAGTCGCCGTTCGCCGCGGACCGCGGGCACCTGCACCACCGCCTGCTGGAGATCGGCCACTCGCACAGCCGCGCGGTGCTGATCATGTACTTCTTCTCGGCGCTGATCGCGTTCGGCGCGCTCGCCTACTCCGTGAACGCGGCGTCGATGTGGATCGTGCTGAGCGTCGTCTTCCTCAGCGCGATCGGTCTGGTGCTGCTCCTGCTGCCGAGGTTCACCCCGCGCGCCCCGCGCTGGGCCGAGGGCCTGGTGCCGCCGCGCTACCGGCGCCGCAAGGCCGCTGCCGCCGAGGAGGGCGGGGCCGGGGCCGGGGACGCGGCGGTCGAGGACGAGGGCGAGGAGCGCGTCCCGGTCACGGTGGGTGTCTCGGGCGTCAACGGGGCGACCGCCGTCGGGCACCGTACGCGGACCCGGTAGGAGCGGCAAAACGCCGCAATACCAGACAAGTTGCTGCCGTGACTGCACAAACGCGCAGGGTCACTCTCACGTGTGACAGCAAGCACACCCAGAGGTAAAGACCTCATCAAATAGTTTGTGATACGGTTCACGAGTATCCCCCGGGTAGAGCCCAAGGACCGTAGTGCGACGGTCTCTTGTAAGTGAGGACCTCGTCCGGCTCGGGGCTACGCTCGTCCATGACGACACCTGCCCCCTGTGTGTTGAAAGCGGAGTTGCCGCCATGCCGTCCAATGACGTCCGGATCCTGCTTCAGGCTGCCGTGCCCGCGGCTGCCGTCGGCGCTGTAGCCGCCGTCGTCAGCGCCGTGGTCGCCGGCGGCAAAGGGGCGGTCGGAGCCGTCGTCGCGGCCGTGCTCGCGATGCTCTTCATGGGGATCGGCCTCTACGTCCTGCAGCGCACCGCCAAATCGCTTCCGCACCTTTTCCAGGCGATGGGCCTGATGCTCTACGCGGCACAGATCCTGCTGCTGTTCGTCTTCCTCGCCGCGTTCAAGAACACGACGCTGTTCAACCCCCGGTCCTTCGCCGTCAGTCTGCTCGTCGTCACGCTCGCGTGGATCGCCGCGCAGACGCGGGCGCACATGAAGGCCAAGGTTCTCTACGTCGAGCCCGAACCGTCGGGCGAAAAGCCTGAAAAGACGGGCCACTCGTCGTGAGGGGTAGGGCCGGGATAAAGAGGCATGTGAAGTCCTGCTATCGTCCGGTGCCAACTGCGGCATCGCGGGCGCGGGCATCTCGGCTGACGCCTGCTGAATCGCGAGGCGAGATGCCCCACAGCCGCCCCCACACCCGTAACACCAGTCCCGTGCCGAACAGCGGCCCCGCGCCGCGCCGACACAACGAGGTTGCCGTATCCATGCGCCACGCTGAAGGAGCCCGCGGTGAGTGCTGACCCGACGCAGGTGCTCGCCTTCGAGACCGACTGCCACATCTTCGACGGTTGTGGTTTCCCTTCTCCCGGCCTGCACTCGTTCCTGTTCGAGCCCCTGTGGGGCGACCACGACAGCAACTTGTACTTCAACAAGCCGATGCTGCTGGCGCTGCTGGGGTCGATCGTCATCGTCGGGTTCTTCTGGGCGGCCTTCCGCAAGCCGAAGGTCGTTCCCGGCAAGCTCCAGATGGTCGCCGAGGCGGGTTACGACTTCATCCGGCGCGGAGTCGTCTACGAGACCATCGGCAAGAAGGAAGGCGAGAAGTACGTCCCGCTCGTCGTCTCGCTCTTCTTCTTCGTCTGGATGATGAACCTCTGGTCGATCATTCCGGTCGCCCAGTTCCCGGTCACCTCGATCATCGCCTACCCGGCGGTGCTCGCCCTGATCGTCTACGTCACCTGGATCACGCTGACCTTCAAGCGTCAGGGATTCGTCGGGTTCTTCAAGAACGTCACCGGCTACGACAAGTCGCTCGGCCCGGTGCTGCCGCTGGCCATGCTGATCGAGTTCTTCTCGAACATCCTGATCCGGCCCTTCACCCACGCCGTGCGACTCTTCGCGAACATGTTCGCGGGTCACACCCTGCTGCTCCTGTTCACGATCGCCAGCTGGTACCTGCTGAACGGCGTCGGCATCGCCTACGCGGGCGTCTCGTTCATCATGACCGTGGTGATGACCGCCTTCGAGCTGTTCATCCAGGCTCTGCAGGCGTACGTGTTCGTCCTGCTGACGTGCACCTACATCCAGGGCGCCATGGCCGAGCACCACTGAGCAAGCGCGCCCAGACCTCTCACAGTCGTCCGGTGGCCAACCCCCACCGGTCCGTAAAGAAAAGGAAGAACTGGCATGTCCCAGACCCTTGCTGCCGTCGAAGGTTCCCTCGGTTCCATCGGTTACGGCCTCGCTGCCATCGGCCCCGGCGTCGGCGTCGGCATCATCTTCGGCAACGGCACCCAGGCCATGGCCCGTCAGCCCGAGGCGGCCGGCCTGATCCGCGCCAACCAGATCCTGGGCTTCGCCTTCTGTGAGGCGCTCGCCCTGATCGGTCTGGTCATGCCGTTCGTCTACGGCTACTGATCGCTGATCCCAGACCAGCCGACTAGACGAAAGGCAAACCCATGAGCCCGATGCTCCAGATCGCGGCCGAGGAGATGGAAAATCCCCTCATCCCGCCGATCCCCGAGCTCGTCATCGGCCTGATCGCCTTCGTCATCGTCTTCGGCTTCCTCGCCAAGAAGCTCCTCCCGAACATCAACAAGGTTCTGGAAGAGCGTCGCGAGGCCATCGAGGGCGGTATCGAGAAGGCCGAGGCCGCGCAGACCGAGGCCCAGAGCGTCCTCGAGCAGTACAAGGCCCAGCTCGCCGAGGCCCGGCACGAGGCCGCGCGACTGCGCCAGGAGGCGCAGGAGCAGGGCGCCACGCTCATCGCCGAGATGCGCGCGGAAGGCCAGCGGCAGCGTGAGGAGATCATCGCCGCCGGTCACGCCCAGATCCAGGCCGACCGCAAGGCCGCCGCGTCCGCGCTGCGCCAGGACGTCGGCAAGCTGGCCACCGAGCTGGCCGGCAAGCTGGTCGGCGAGTCCCTCGAGGACCACGCCCGCCAGAGCCGTGTGATCGACCGCTTCCTGGACGAGCTGGACGACAAGGCGACGACGGCAGAGGCAACCCGATGAGTGGGATGCACGGAGCGAGCCGCGAGGCCCTGGCCGCCGCACGCGAGCGTCTCGACGCGCTGACGGACTCCACGTCCGTGGACGCCGGCTCGCTCGCCGACGAGCTGGCCGCCGTCACCGCGCTGCTCCACCGCGAGGTGTCGCTGCGTCGGGTCCTCACCGACCCGGCGCAGTCGGGCGAGGCCAAGGCCGAGCTCGCCCAGCGCCTCCTCGGCACCCAGGTCAGCGGCACCGCCGTCGACCTGGTGGCCGGCACGGTGCGCTCCCGCTGGTCGCAGTCCCGCGACCTGGTGGACGCGCTGGAGGAGCTGGCGAACACCGCCGACCTCACCGCCGCCCAGAAGCGGGGCCGGCTCGACAACGTCGAGGACGAGCTGTTCCGGTTCGGCCGGATCATCTCCTCCAGCACCGAGCTGCGCGCCGCGCTCACCAGCCGGTCGGCCACCACCGCGGCCAAGAGCGAGCTGCTGCGCGGCCTGCTCGGCGGCCGGGCGGAGGGGACCACCGAGCGTCTGGTGACGCGCCTTGTCACCGCGCCGCGGGGACGTAGCCTGGAGTCGGGACTCGAGTCCCTGTCCAAGCTCGCCGCCGACCGGCGGGACCGGATGGTCGCCGTGGTCACCTCGGCGGTGCCGCTGAGCGACACGCAGAAGCAGCGCCTCGGCGCGGCCCTCGCGAAGGTCTACGGCCGTCCGATGCACCTGAACCTCGACGTGGACCCCGAGGTCGTCGGCGGAATCCGGGTGCAGGTCGGTGACGAGGTCATCAACGGCTCCATCGCGGACCGTCTGGAGGACGCCGGCCGCCGGCTGGCGAGCTGACGCCCGCGCGCGACAACAGCAGAAGCAGCAACAGAGCAGTAGCAGTAACAGAGCAGTAGCAGTAGCAGTACGTACTTACGACGGCCCTGGTTGGGCCGTGCAGAGGATTCACCTCTCATTGGGGGGAGTCCCGACTCGTGGAATACCCCCCAAGTGAAACTTCGGGCCCAACAAGGAGAGCAGGGAACTCAGATGGCGGAGCTCACGATCCGGCCGGAGGAGATCCGGGACGCACTGGAGAACTTCGTCCAGTCGTACAAGCCGGACGCGGCCTCGCGCGAGGAGGTCGGTACGGTCACCCTTGCCGGCGACGGCATCGCGAAGGTCGAGGGCCTGCCCTCGGCCATGGCCAACGAACTGCTGAAGTTCGAGGACGGCACCCTCGGCCTCGCCCTCAACCTCGAGGAGCGCGAGATCGGTTGCGTCGTCCTCGGTGAGTTCAGCGGCATCGAGGAGGGGCAGCCGGTCTCGCGTACCGGTGAGGTCCTCTCCGTGGCCGTCGGCGAGGGCTACCTCGGCCGCGTCGTCGACCCCCTCGGCAACCCGATCGACGGCCTCGGCGAGATCGAGACCTCCGGTCGCCGCGCCCTCGAACTGCAGGCCCCCACGGTCATGCAGCGCAAGTCGGTGCACGAGCCGATGGAGACGGGCTACAAGGCCGTCGACGCCATGACCCCGATCGGCCGCGGTCAGCGTCAGCTGATCATCGGCGACCGTCAGACCGGCAAGACCGCCCTGGCCGTCGACACGATCATCAACCAGCGCGACAACTGGCGCACCGGCGACCCGAACAAGCAGGTCCGCTGCATCTACGTCGCCATCGGCCAGAAGGGCTCCACCATCGCGTCCGTGCGCGGCGCGCTGGAGGAGAACGGCGCGCTGGAGTACACGACCATCGTGGCCGCCCCGGCGTCCGACCCGGCCGGCTTCAAGTACCTGGCGCCGTACACCGGCTCGGCCATCGGCCAGCAGTGGATGTACGAGGGCAAGCACGTCCTGATCATCTTCGACGACCTGTCGAAGCAGGCCGACGCCTACCGCGCCGTGTCGCTGCTGCTGCGCCGCCCGCCGGGCCGCGAGGCCTACCCGGGTGACGTCTTCTACCTGCACTCCCGTCTGCTGGAGCGCTGCGCGAAGCTCAACGACGCCGAGGGCGCCGGGTCGATGACCGGTCTGCCGATCGTCGAGACCAAGGCCAACGACGTGTCGGCGTTCATCCCGACCAACGTCATCTCGATCACCGACGGCCAGTGCTTCCTGGAGTCCGACCTGTTCAACGCCGGTCAGCGTCCGGCCCTGAACGTCGGTATCTCGGTCTCCCGCGTCGGTGGCTCCGCCCAGCACAAGGCCATGAAGCAGGTCTCCGGCCGCCTCCGCGTCGACCTCGCCCAGTTCCGTGAGCTGGAGGCGTTCGCCGCCTTCGGTTCCGACCTGGACGCCGCGTCGAAGTCGCAGCTGGAGCGCGGTCAGCGGATGGTCGAGCTGCTGAAGCAGGACCAGTACCAGCCGATGGCCACCGAGGACCAGGTCGTCTCCGTCTGGGCCGGCACCACCGGCAAGATGGACGAGGTGCCCGTCGCCGACATCCGCCGCTTCGAGAAGGAGCTGCTCGAGTACCTGCACCGCCAGGAGCAGGGCCTCATGACCTCCATCCGCGAGGGCGGCAAGATGTCCGACGACACCCTGCAGGCCGTCGCCGAGGCCATCACGGCGTTCAAGAAGCAGTTCGAGACGAGCGACGGCAAGCTGCTCGGCGAGGACGCCCCGTCCGCCGCCAAGTGACGTAAGGAAGGGACCTGACTCATGGGAGCCCAGCTCCGGGTCTACAAGCGTCGCATCCGATCCGTCACCGCGACCAAGAAGATCACCAAGGCGATGGAGATGATCGCCGCCTCGCGCGTCGTCAAGGCGCAGCGCAAGGTGGCGGCCTCCACGCCGTACGCGCGGGAGCTCACCCGCGCGGTCACGGCGGTCGGTACCGGGTCGAACACGAAGCACCCGCTCACCACGGAGGCGGACAGCCCGAGCCGTGCCGCGGTCCTGCTCTGCACGAGCGACCGCGGTCTGGCCGGCGCCTTCAACTCCAACGCCATCAAGGCGGCGGAGCAGCTGACCGAGCGCCTCGAGCGTGCGGGCCGCCAGGTCGACACGTACATCGTCGGCCGCCGCGGTCTGGCCCACTACAACTTCCGCGAGCGCAAGGTCGCGGAGTCGTTCGCGGGCTTCACCGACGAGCCGACGTACGCGGACGCCAAGAAGGTCGCGGCGCCGCTGATCGAGGCCATCGAGAAGGACACGGCGGAGGGCGGCGTGGACGAGCTCCACATCGTCTACACCGAGTTCGTCTCGATGATGACGCAGACGGCGGTCGACTCCCGGCTGCTGCCGCTGAGCCTCGACGAGGTGGCCGAAGAGTCCGGTGCGAAGGACGAGATCCTTCCGCTGTACGACTTCGAGCCGTCGGCCGAGGACGTCCTCGACGCCCTGCTGCCGCGCTACGTCGAAAGCCGCATCTACAACGCGCTGCTGCAGTCGGCCGCCTCCAAGCACGCCGCCACCCGGCGCGCGATGAAGTCGGCCACCGACAACGCGGGCGAGCTGATCAACACGCTCTCCCGTCTTGCCAACGCGGCCCGCCAGGCCGAAATCACCCAGGAAATCAGCGAGATCGTCGGTGGCTCCAGTGCCCTGGCCGACGCGAACGCGGGGAGTGACAACTAATGACCACCACTGTTGAGACCGCGACGGCCACGGGCCGCGTCGCCCGGGTCATCGGCCCGGTCGTCGACGTGGAGTTCCCCGTCGACGCGATGCCGGAGATCTACAACGCGCTGCACGTAGAGGTCGCCGACCCGGCCAAGGAGGGTGAGCTCAAGACGCTGACCCTCGAGGTCGCCCAGCACCTCGGTGACGGCCTGGTCCGCACCATCTCCATGCAGCCCACCGACGGCCTGGTCCGCCAGGCCCCGGTGACCGACACGGGTTCGGCCATCTCCGTCCCCGTCGGCGACTTCACCAAGGGCAAGGTGTTCAACACCCTCGGTGAGGTGCTGAACGTCGACGAGAGCTACGACGGTGAGCGCTGGCCGATCCACCGCAAGGCGCCCAACTTCGACGAGCTCGAGTCGAAGACCGAGATGTTCGAGACCGGCGTCAAGGTCATCGACCTGCTGACCCCGTACGTCAAGGGCGGCAAGATCGGTCTGTTCGGCGGTGCCGGCGTCGGCAAGACGGTGCTCATCCAGGAGATGATCTACCGCGTCGCCAACAACCACGACGGTGTCTCCGTGTTCGCCGGTGTCGGTGAGCGCACCCGTGAGGGCAACGACCTCATCGACGAGATGAGCGAGTCCGGCGTCATCGACAAGACCGCGCTGGTCTTCGGTCAGATGGACGAGCCGCCGGGCACCCGGCTGCGTGTCGCGCTGGCCGGCCTGACCATGGCCGAGTACTTCCGCGACGTCCAGAAGCAGGACGTGCTGTTCTTCATCGACAACATCTTCCGCTTCACCCAGGCGGGCTCCGAGGTGTCGACCCTGCTCGGCCGCATGCCCTCCGCGGTGGGCTACCAGCCGAACCTGGCCGACGAGATGGGTCTCCTCCAGGAGCGCATCACCTCGACCCGCGGTCACTCGATCACCTCGATGCAGGCGATCTACGTCCCCGCGGACGACCTGACCGACCCGGCCCCGGCCACCACCTTCGCCCACCTCGACGCGACGACGGTGCTCTCCCGTCCGATCTCCGAGAAGGGCATCTACCCGGCCGTGGACCCGCTGGACTCGACGTCCCGCATCCTCGACCCGCGGTACATCGCGGCGGACCACTACCAGGCCGCGATGCGCGTGAAGAACATCCTGCAGAAGTACAAGGACCTGCAGGACATCATCGCGATCCTCGGTATCGACGAGCTGGGCGAAGAGGACAAGCTCGTCGTCCACCGCGCCCGTCGCGTGGAGCGCTTCCTGTCCCAGAACACCCACGTCGCCAAGCAGTTCACCGGCGTCGACGGGTCGGACGTCCCGCTGGACGAGTCGATCGCGGCCTTCAACGCGATCTGCGACGGCGAGTACGACCACTTCCCGGAGCAGGCGTTCTTCATGTGCGGTGGCATCGAGGACCTGAAGAACAACGCCAAGGAGCTGGGCGTCTCCTGAGCCTCGGCTCGCGGTGAGCCGCACGGCACACCATCCGGAGGGGGCGGGCGCGTCCCGTCCCCTCCGGCACGCCCCTTAGACTTGTAACCAACACCCGGCTCTCCCGCCGGGTGGTGACCCGAGGAGCCACCTTGGCTGCTGAGCTGCACGTCGCGCTGGTCGCGGCCGACCGAGAGGTCTGGTCCGGCGAGGCCACCCTGGTCGTCGCGCGCACCACGTCCGGCGACATCGGCGTCATGCCCGGTCACCAGCCGCTGCTCGGTGTGCTGGAGTCGGGCCCGGTGACCATTCGTACGAGTGACGGCGGGACGGTCGTCGCCGCGGTGCACGGCGGTTTCATCTCGTTCGCCGACAACAAGCTGTCGCTGCTGGCCGAGATCGCCGAGCTGTCGGACGAGATCGACGTCCACCGCGCCGAGCGCAAGCTCGAGCGCGCGAAGGCGGAGGGCGACGCCCACGCCGAGCGCCGCGCGGACGTCCGACTGCGCGCGGCGGCGGGACGCTGATCCACAGCACAGTGCGATAGCGTCGTGCCATGACGTCACTCAGCCGCGGCTGGGACCGGAGCCATCCGGACCCGGCCGCGGCTGAGGCAGATCCGGGTGTTTTTTCCGTTCCGTTACCTAGGAGACGAGGAGGTCGGTGTCGATGGCCCTCGCTCTGACTGTGTGCGGAATCGTGGTGGCCGTGGTGGTGATCGGCCTCTTCGTCTTCGGTCTGCGCCGCCGGCTGATCCAGCGCTCGGGCGGCACCTTCGACTGCTCCCTGCGCTGGGACGCCCCCAAGGAGGGCGACACCACCGACGGCAAGGGCTGGGCCTACGGAGTGGCCCGCTACAACGGCGACCGGGTCGAGTGGTACCGCGTCTTCTCGTACTCCCCGCGTCCGCGCCGCGTCCTTGAGCGCTCCGCGATCGAGGTGGCCGGCCGCCGGCTGCCGGACGGCGAGGAGGAGCTGGCGTTGCTCTCCGACGCCGTGGTCCTGGCCTGTCTGCACCGGGGCACCCGGCTCGAACTGGCGATGAGCGAAGACGCGCTGACCGGATTTCTCGCGTGGCTGGAAGCAGCCCCGCCCGGTCAGCGCGTCAATGTCGCTTAGCTCTTCTTGCAGTTGTTCTTACTTGAGGCCGCTGTCGATGGCGCTCACCAGTTCGCCGTTCGCGGTGTCGCCGCTGAACTCCCAGAAGAAGGCGCCGCCGAGGCCCTGCTGCTCCGCCCAGTCCATCTTGGACTTGATGGTGGCCGGGGTGTCGTAGGACCACCAGTTGGAGCCGCAGTGGGCGTACGCGGTGCCGGCGACGGTGCCGGTGGCCGGGCAGCTGTTCTTGAGGACCTTGTAGTCCTCGATGCCCGCCTCGTAGGTGCCGGTCGCCGGGCCGGTGGCGGTGCCGCCGGGCGCGGACTGCGTGACGCCGGTCCAGCCGCGGCCGTAGAAGCCGATGCCGATCAGCAGCTTGTCGGCCGGGACGCCCTTGGACTTGAACTTCGCCATCGCGTCGGCGGTGTTGAAGCCCTGCTGCGGGATGCCGTCGTACGCGGTCAGCGGCGAGTGCGGAGCGGTCGGGCCCTGCTTCGCCCAGGCGCCGAAGAAGTCGTACGTCATCACGTTGTACCAGTCGATGTACTGCGCGGCCTCGCCGTAGTCGGCGGCGTCGATCTTGCCGCCGTCCGAGCCGTCGGCGGTGACGGCCGCGGTGATCAGGTAGTCCTGGCCGAACTCGGCGCGCATGGCCTTCATCATGGTGCTGAAGGCGTTCGGGGCGCTGGTCTCGTCACAGCTGAGACCGCAGGCGTTCGGGTACTCCCAGTCCAGGTCGATGCCGTCGAAGACGTCGGCCCAGCGCGGGTCCTCGACCAGGTCGTGGCAGGACTTGGCGAACGCGGCCGGGTTCTTCACGGCGTCGGGGAAGCCGCCGGACCAGGTCCAGCCGCCGAAGGAGTAGAGGATCTTGATGTTCGGGTACTTGGCCTTCAGCTTGCGCAGCTGGTTGAAGTTGCCGCGCAGCGGCTGGTCCCAGGTGTCGGCGACGCCGTCGACGGACTGGTCGGCGGTGTAGGCCTTGTCGTAGTCGGCGTAGGCGTCGCCGATGGTGCACTTGCCGCCCTGGACGTTGCCGAAGGCGTAGTTGATGTGCGTGATCTTGTCGGCGGAGCCGGAGGTGACCAGGTTCTTCACGTGGTAGTTGCGCCCGTAGACGCCCCAGTTGGTGAAGTAGCCCATCTTGACCTCGGCACCCGGGTTCGGGTTCGGCTCGCCGCCGCCGTCGCCGGTGGTGGTGACCTTCACGGAGCCGCTGGCCGGACCGGTCTGGTCGGCGGTGTCGCGGGCCTTGACGCTGTACGAGTAGTCGGTGCCCTTGGTAAGGCCGTTGTCCGTGTAGGTGGTGCCGGTGACGGTGGCGACCTTCGCGCCGTCCCGCAGGACGTCGTAGTTCTTGACACCCTTGTCGTCGGTCGCCGCCGACCAGGACAGCTTCACCGAGGTGTCGGTGATGCCGGAGGCGGTGGGCGTGCCGGGTGCGGAGGGGGCCTCGTCGCCGGGGACGGAGGTGCCGTCGCAGCTGCCGCCGTTGAGCTTGCAGTTGGACGGGGAGCCGGGCCCGCTGCCGTTGAAGCCGAAGGAGACCGAGGCGCCGGGGGCGAGCGTCCCGTTCCAGCCGACGTTCTTGGCGGTCCAGTGGTCGGCGGAGTTGGTGACGGTGGCGTCCCAGGCGGAGGTGACCTTGGTGCCGGAGGGGAAGTCCCACTCGACGGTCCAGGAGCTGAGGGAGGTGGTGCCGGTGTTCTTCACCGTCCACTTGCCGCCGAAGCCCGTGCCCCAGTCCGAGGTCTTCTCGAAGGTGGCCGTCGCGCTCGCGGCGGCCTGGGCCGGGCTCGCGAGACCGACCAGGCCGGCGAGGGGAAGCGCCAGGGTCGCTGCGAGTGCCGCGGCTTTGTGTCTGAAGCGCATGTGCGCCTCCTTATATGGGGATGTTGTCGAGGGCATGACTGAGCCTCATGCCCGCAGTGCGGCGAGAATAGAAAGGTCTGGACCACAGGTCAATAGGTCTGGACCAATGTGGCGGCCAGTGGTTGAACCTGTGATTGACAGGGAAAACTAGATCCCCAACTCCTGCGCCAGCACCGCCGCTTGCACCCGGCTGCGCAGCCCCAGCTTCCCCAGCAGTCGGCTGACATGCGTCTTCACCGTGGCCTCCGCCATGTCGAGCCGCTCGGCCACGGCCGCGTTGGACAGACCCTCGCCGAGACAGGACAGCACCTCGCGCTCCCGCCGGGTCAGGTCCCGCAGCCCGGCCGGGTCAGCCGCCGGCTCGCGCACCGGGTTCGCGGCGAACTCGGCGATCAGCCGCCGGGTGACGGCCGGGGCCACGATGCCCTCGCCGCCCGCCACCGTGCGCACGGCCGCGAGCAGGTCCTTGGCGTCGGTGTTCTTCAGCAGGAACCCGGCGGCTCCCGCCCGCAGCGCCCCGAAGACGTATTCGTCCAGGTCGAAGGTGGTCAGCACCAGGACGTCGGCGAGCTGCTCCCCGACCACGATCCGGGTCGCCGACACGCCGTCCAGGCGCGGCATCTGCACGTCCATCAGCACCAGGTCGGGACGCAGCTCGCGGGCCAGCGCCACCGCCCGCTCGCCGTCCGCGGCCTCCCCGACCACCTCGATGTCCGGTGCGCTGCCCAGGATCAGCACCAGCCCCGCGCGGACGGCGGACTGGTCCTCGGCGACGAGGACGCGGATCATGCGAGGTCTCCTTCGGTCAGGGGCAGGGTGGCCCGTACGGCCCAGATCTTGCCGCCCGCCGGGCCGGGTTCCGGCACCGCCCCGGCCTCGAACGTGCCGTGCAGCAGTGCGGCCCGCTCCCGCATCCCGACCAGACCGGCGCCGGAACCGGGCGCGCGCGGGGTGTCCCGGTCGCCGTACGGGCTGGTCACCCGGACCCGCAGGGCGCCCTCGTGCCGGTCGAGCCGGACCAGGACGGTGCCCTTGGAGGCGTGCTTGAGGGCGTTGGTGAGCGACTCCTGCACGATCCGGTACGCGGCCAGCTCGACCGGCGCGGGCAGGTTCTCGCCGGGTGCCGCGTCCAGGGTGACGTCGAGGCCGTTGGCGCGGGCGCCCTCGACCAGTGCGCCGAGGCCGTCGAGGGTGGGGGCGGCGGCCGGCTCGGTGTCCCCGCCCTGGTCCCGCAGGATGCCGATGAGGCGTCGCATCTCGGCCAGTCCCGCCACGCTGTTCTCCCGGATCACGCCGAGCGCCTGCCGGGTGGTCGCCGCGTCGTCCAGGGAGAGCGCGGCCGTGGAGTGGATGGCGATCGCGGAGAGGTGGTTGGCCACCATGTCGTGCAGCTCGCGGGCCATCCGGGAGCGCTCCGCCGTCACCGCCTGGACCCGGTCCATCTCGGCGAGCAGCGCGGTCTGCTCGGCCCGCAGCAGGGCGGCGTCGGCGGCCTCGCGGTGGTTGCGGACGATGAGCCCCGTGGAGGCGGGCGCGAAGGACACGACGCCGACGGCGACACCGATGAGCAGCGCCTCCGGGACCCGCCACAGCGCGAACGGCACGATCGTCCCGGCCACCGTGAGCAGCCCGGTGATCCACGGGATGCGGCGGGCCGACGCGGGCGGGCCGTACAGCACGGCTGCGTACATCAGGTCGGTGTACATGATCACCGTGACCAGGCTGCCCTGCGTGAGCGTGTCGGCGATCAGCGCGGCGGTGCCGATCAGCAGCCCGGTGCGCGGCGAGGCCC
This sequence comes from Streptomyces sp. NPDC059906, assembly GCF_042730645.1. Classification (NCBI taxonomy): domain Bacteria; kingdom Bacillati; phylum Actinomycetota; class Actinomycetes; order Kitasatosporales; family Streptomycetaceae; genus Streptomyces; species Streptomyces sp. NPDC059906. Next base: position 66,278 of record NZ_JBHWKU010000024.1, on the reverse strand, counting down.
GGCGCAGCAGCTCGCTGCCCGCCATGACGGCGAGCGGCACCAGCAGCGGCCAGCGGCCGTCGAACAGCACGACCGGTTCGTCGGCCGGCCGCACGCCCAGGCCGATACCCCACAGCAGCAGGCCGCCCAGCAGACCGGCCGACGCGGCGTACACGTCGAAGCGGCGCGGGCGGGGGAGTCGTGCGGCCATGCCACCATCCAACACGGCCCGCGCCCCGCCCGCCTGATCCCCGGGAAGGGTCCCGCACTGCATCTTTCGATGTACCGGAGGTTCGTCACCGCCGACGACGAACCCGGCGGATTCCGACGGGAGCCTGGAAGGGTGAACGAAGGGAGTGCGTCGTGGTCGCTGCGTTGATCATCGCCTGTGAGGTCGGCTTCTGGGTGCTGCTGGCCCTCGGCCTGGGCGCCCGCTACGTGCTGAAGTGGCGGCGCACCGGCGTCGTGCTGCTGCTGTGCGAGCCGGTGCTGGAACTGGTGCTGTTCGCCGTGACGGCGTGGGACCTGAAGAACGGCGCCGAGCCCGGCTGGGAGCACGGCCTGGCCGCGCTGTACATCGGCTACACGGTCGGCTACGGCCACTACACGATCCGCTGGCTCGACGGCCACGCCGCCCACCGCCTGGGCGGCGGCCCGCCCCCACCGAAGCCGCCGCGGCACGGGCTGCCCCGGGCCGCCCACGAGGGCCGGATGTGGCTGCGGACGGTCGTGGGCGGCGCCGTCGCCTCGACGCTGCTCCTGGCCGCGATGTGGTACGTCGGTGACGAGGGAAACACCTCGACCCTGGAGGCCTCCCAGGGGGCGGTGCTGAAGGTCGTCGGCATCCACGGTCTGATCGCCCTCACGTACCTGGTCTGGCCGAAGAAGACCCCGGCGGGTACGCAGGAGGCCACGGCCGACCGGCAGAAGCAGGAGGCCCACCGGTGAACCGGGCGTCGAAGCATCTGCTGGAGGGCGCCGTCACCCTGCTCGCCGGGCTGGCCCTGTGGCTGTTCGCCGGTGACGTGGAGGTCCCCGTCGTCACCCTGACCAAGGTCGGCATCGTGCTGATGTGCGTCGGCGGTGCCCAGACCGCCTGGGATCTGTACGCCGCGGTGCGTCGGTCGCCCCGCGGCCTGTAGAAGGCAGGCATGACCGATCGCGACCGCTACGACGACCGGGCGGCAGGCACGTCGTCGGCCGAGGCCGGCGAGAGCGCCCCCGAAGGGGCGCGGGGAACTGCGCGATCAGCCACGACGAAGCGGTAGACGACCGACGGCTGTCACGCCCCTCCCCGCGGAGCGCTCAGCGTTCCCCGCCCGGCACCCACAGCACGTCGCCGACCTCCTTGTTGGCCACCCGGGCCAGGATGAAGAGCAGGTCGGAGAGGCGGTTGAGGTAGGTCGCCGTCAGCGGGTTCATCGTCTCGCCGTGGGCCTCCAGGGCCGCCCAGGTGGAGCGCTCGGCCCGGCGGACCACCGTGCACGCCTGGTGCAGCAGGGCCGCGCCGGCGGTGCCGCCGGGGAGGATGAAGGAGCGGAGCTTCTCCACCTCGGCCAGGTAGCGGTCGCAGTCCGCCTCCAGCTTGTCGACGTAGAACTGCTCGACCCTCAGCGGCGGGTACTCCGGGTTCTCCACCACCGGCGTCGACAGGTCCGCGCCCACGTCGAACAGGTCGTTCTGGACGCGGACGAGGACCTTGACGACCTCCTCGGACAGGCCGCCCAGGGCGATGGCGGTACCGATCACCGCGTTCGCCTCGTTGGCGTCGGCGTACGCGGAGATCCTGAGGTCGGTCTTGGGGACCCGGCTCATGTCGCCGAGGGCGGTGGTGCCCTTGTCGCCGGTCCGGGTGTAGATGCGCGTCAGGTTGACCATGGGGCCAGCGTAGTTAGGCGCCCGCCGTTCGGAAGACGCGTGTGCCCACCGTCACGGCCAGCGCGGTGAAGGCCAGGGCGACGAGGGCGCCGTACAGCATGTGGGCCGTCGCGTAGGAGCCGACGTAGGCGTCCCGCACCGCGTCCACCAGATAGCGGAACGGCATCAGGTGCGACAGCACGTCCAGCCACGCCGGGCCCAGGGTCATCGGCAGCATCAGGCCGGACAGCAGCATCGACGGCATCGTCAGCGCGTTGATCGTGGGCCCGAACTCCTGCGGGGTGCGGACCTTCATCGCCAGCGCGTACGACAGCGAGGCCAGCGAGACCGTGAGCAGGGCGACGAAGGCGAAGCCGATCAGCACGCCGGGCAGCGGCGCGCGCAGGCCCATCACCAGGGCCGCCAGCACCAGCAGCACCGCCTGGAAGGCGAAGACGGTGGCGTCCCGCAGGACCCGCCCGAGCAGCAGCGCCAGGCGGCTGACGGGCGTGACCCGCATCCGCTCGACCACGCCCTGGCTGTTCTCGATGATGATCGAGAAGCCCGCGAAGGACGCGCCGAAGAGGCCCAGTTGCAGCAGCAGGCCGGGGACCAGCACCTGCCAGGAGCTGCCCCGGCCGCCGAGCGGCAGGTCGGTCAGCAGCGGGCCGAAGAAGAGCAGGTACAGCAGCGGCATCAGCACGCCGAACAGCAGCGCGAAGCGGGAGCGCAGGGACTGGCGGAGATAGCGGCCGTAGATCAGGCCGGTGTCGTGGAGCAGCATCGGGAATCCTCGAAAGGTCAGACGGCGACGGGGGCGGCGTCGGCCGGAGCGGCGCCGCGGCCGGTGACGGCCAGGAAGGTGTCCTGGAGGGTGGCGTCGGGCGAGCCGCCGTACTCGCGCTTCAGGGCGGCCGGAGTCCCCTCGGCGACCACCGTGCCGCCGTCCACGACCACCAGGCGGTCGGAGAGGGCGTCGGCCTCGTCCAGGTAGTGGGTGGTCAGGAAGACCGTCGTGCCGTGCTCGGCGCGCAGCCGGCGGACCAGGTCCCACAGGTCGGCGCGGCTGCCCGGGTCCAGACCGGTCGTCGGCTCGTCCAGGAAGAGCACCTTCGGGCGGTGCGTGAGCGCCATCGCGATGTCCAGCCGCCGCCGCTGCCCGCCGGAGAGCGCCCCGCATTTGCGGTCGAGCAGCCCGGTCAGGTCCAGGTCGCGGGCCAGCTCGTCGGCGCGCTCCACCGCCCGCGCCTTCGTCAGCCGGTACAGGCGGCCCTGGGTGACCAGCTCCTCCCGCGCGGTGATCTGCGTGTCCACCCCGCCCGACTGCGCCACGTACCCGCAGGCCGCGCGCACCCCGGCCGGGTCGGTCGCCAGGTCGTGCCCGGCGACGGTGGCCGCGCCGCCGGTGGGGGCGAGCAGGGTGGTGAGCATCCGCAGGGTGGTGGTCTTGCCCGCGCCGTTGGGGCCCAGGAAGCCCAGGATCTCGCCCTCGTGGACGGTGAGGTCGATGCCGCGCACCGCCTCGACCGGACCGCGCTTGGTCGCGAAGGTACGGGCCAGCCCGGCCGTACTGATGATTGCCATGCCTCCCAGAAAAACAGAGTCACTGAAATTTTGCAATGACCCCAAAGTTTCAGCCGCACCAGCCGGAGGCGTCCGCGCAGCTAGGATGGCGGGCATGGCCGAGGGACTCAGGGAACGGAAGAAGCGGCAGACCCGGCAGTACATCTCGGATGTCGCCACGGGGCTGTTCCTGGAGCACGGTTTCGAGGCCGTGACGGTGGCGGAGGTCGCGGACGCCGCGAACGTCTCCGTCAACACCGTGTACAACTACTTCCCGGCCAAGGAGGACCTGTTCCTCGACCGCTCCAAGGGCGTCGTCGACCGGCTGTCGCGCTGGGTGCGCGGGCGGCGGGACGGGGAGTCGGCGGCTCGGGCCGTGCTGCGGGAACTGCGTGAGGAGGTCGAGTCGGTTTCGCCCCGGATCGGCCTCATGGATGGCTATGCGGGCTTCATGGGGGTCATCCACGCCTCGCCCGCGCTGCGTTCCCGGCTCTGGGCGATCGGCCAGGAGGTGCAGGACAACCTCGAGCACACCCTGCGCGAGGAGACCGGCGCCCCGGACGACGACCCCGTCCCCTCGCTGATGGCCGGTCAGGTCAGCTGGCTGCACGGCACGGTGATGGCGGCCATCGGCCGCCGCATGATGGCCGGCGGGAAACCCGCCGAAGTGTCCCGCGACATTCTCGTACTGCTGGACGAGATGGAGAACCTGTTGAGCGAGAAGGTGCTCAACTACGCCGTACGGGGCGAGCAGTGACACCCGAACGGCACCCCTCGGTGTGACGTCCGTCATTTGAGACGTGACGCGCGTTACTAACCGGTCACACAGCGCCTCACGCCCGCTAATCTCCGGCCGAGAGACGAGAATCAGCGCGTATCAGGGGAGTCGCACAGTGGCACGGAAGCTCGCCGTCATCGGAGCCGGTCTCATGGGGTCCGGCATCGCCCAGGTCTCCGCCCAGGCGGGCTGGGACGTCGTCCTGCGCGACGTCACCGACGAGGCGTTGCGGCGCGGCACCGACGGCATCAGGGCCTCCTACGACAAGTTCGTCGCCAAGGGCAGGCTCGACGCCGACGACGCCGAGGCCGCGCTCGGGCGGATCACCGCGACCACCGACCTGGACGCCGCCGCCGACGCGGACGTGGTGGTCGAGGCCGTCTTCGAGAAGCTGGAAGTCAAGCACGAGATCTTCCGTACCCTGGACAAGCTGGTGAAGGACGGGGCGATCCTCGCGTCCAACACCTCCGCCATCCCGATCACCAAGATCGCGGCCGTGACGCAGCGCCCCGAGCGGGTCGTCGGCACCCACTTCTTCTCGCCGGTGCCGATGATGCAGCTGTGCGAGCTGGTGCGGGGCTACAAGACCAGCGACGAAACGCTCGCCACCGCACGCGAGTTCGCCGAGTCCACCGGCAAGACCTGCATCGTCGTCAACCGCGACGTCGCCGGGTTCGTGACCACCCGCCTCATCTCCGCCCTCGTCGTCGAGGCCGCGAAACTGTACGAGTCGGGCGTCGCCACCGCCGAGGACATCGACCTCGCCTGCAAGCTGGGCTTCGGCCACGCCATGGGCCCGCTGGCCACCGCCGACCTGACGGGCGTCGACATCCTGCTGCACGCCACCGGCAACATCTACACCGAGTCCCAGGACGAGAAGTTCGCCCCGCCGGAGCTGATGCGCCGGATGGTGGACGCCGGTGACATCGGCCGCAAGAGCGGGCAGGGCTTCTACAAGCACTGAGGTCACACCAGCCCCGGCAGACGTCACACGCCGGGGTGAATTCGGTATCGGTTCGCTTACAGACGGCAACCTCCGGTCGTTTCGGCCAGTCAGAGGGTGCAGTGCCTGATATCGCCGAGAGACCACAACGCGCGCAACGCAACGCCAAGACGAAGAACAAGACGAAGAAGACGACGAAGAAGACGCACGCCGGGGAGCGCATATGCACATCAGGGGCGACCACGTCGAGCTGGTCGTCGGGGGCCGCCTCGACGTCCGCAGCGCGGCGGACGCCCGTACGGTCCTGCACTCGGCCGTCGACGACGGAGTCGGCGACCTGGTGCTCGACCTGTCAGAGCTGGATTCCTGGGACGCCACCGGACTCGGCGTGATCATGGGAGCCCACCGGCGGGCCGGCCGCTGCGGCCGGCGGCTGGTGCTGCGCGGCGTGCCGCCGCAGATGCAGCGCCTGCTGGTGGCCACCCGGCTGCACCGGATCCTCGCCATCGAGGGCGGCATCGGTGTGGAGACCCTGCCCCGCGTGTAAGTGAAGGTTCACACCTCCGACACACGCAATCCTCACGAGACCGTGACCTCTCGGGCCGTCCGGCACCCCGGACTGTCGGAGATACTGGGCGAAGGTTTAGGGTCTGGCTGCCCGCTGCCTTTGCAAACCCGCCGGCGGGCCCGGACCAGAAGCGACAGCGCGGTGTGCGGCAAGGCCGGGAGGGTGGTCCCTGCCGGGGCCCTGCACACGACGCTTTTGGGGGGCTTGAACCAATGGACCCGAACAACCGGGGCCCTGAGGAGTACGGCCAGGACGGCGACCAGCAGGCGCCGCGCCCGCGCCCGCACAGGGACCCCATCACCTCCGACTTCGGACAGCACGCGCCCGCGCTCGCCCGCACGGTGCAGCTGGTGTCCGGCGACTTCCTGCTCACCGTCAACCCCGTCGACGGCAGCGAGATCGAGGTCTGCCCGCCCTCGGAGCGGCCCGCCCGGCCCGAGAAGCTCACCGCGGCCGAACGCGCCGACGCGGAGCGCGCCGCGCGCCCGCCCGTCCCACCGGGACCGGTCCGCACGGTCCTCGGCCTGCTGGCCCGCGAGGACGAACGCGAACGCCTGGTGCGGCTGCTCGCCCGCGGCCGCTCCGTGCGCCTCACCGGCCCCGCCGGCTCCGGCCGCACCAGCCTCCTCGACGTCGTCGCCGAGGACTGCGCGGGCCTCGCGCCCGACGGCGTCGTCCGGCTGGGCGGCCACCACCGCACCGCCGACGACCTGCTCCACGACCTCTTCTACGCCGTCCACGGCGCGCCCCTGCACCGCCCCGACCGGACGGAACTGCTCGGACACCTGCGCGAGGTGGGCGCGGTCGTCGTCCTGGACGACGCCGAGTTCGGCGGCACCGCCCTCGACGAACTCCTCGACGCCACCCCCGAGTGCGCCTTCGTCATCGGCGCCACCCCGGAAGCGGCCGCACCCTCCGCCGACTCGGCCGTCGAGGAGGTCTTCCTCACCGGCCTGGACCGCTCCGACGGCGTGGAGCTGCTGGAGCGCGCCGCCGGGCGGACCCTCACCGAGGAGGAGGCCAACTGGGCCGGAGACCTCTGGTTCGAGTCCGAGGGCCTGCCGCTGCGCTTCGTCCAGGCCGGTGCCCTGCTGCGCCGCCGGGACCGGGAGCGGGCCGGTGCCGACGCCGTCGACGAGTTCGGCGTCTTCGCCGACGCCCGCCAGGCCGACGACACCCCCTACGACGCCACCGAGGCCGACGACGACGTACCCCTGCCGTCCCTCGGCGAGGCCGCCGCGCCCGCACCGCTGCTCGCCTCCCGGCTGAGCGCCTCCGCCCGCGCCACCCTGGAGTTCGCCGTCGCGCTCGGCGGCGAGGTGCCGCACCAGGCGCATCTGCCCGCCCTGGTCGGCGACACCCACGCGGACGCCGCCCTCGGCGAGCTGACGGACTGCGGGCTGGTCTCCCCGGTCGGCTCCCGCTACCGGCTGGCCGCCGGCGTGCTCACCCAGCTGGAGAGCGCCGGATACGCCGACGCCGTACGGGAGCGGGCGACGGCCGCCGCCCAGCACTACGCCTGGTGGGCCGGGCACCCCTCGGTCACCCCGGAGCGGGTCTGCGCGGAGGCCGACGCCGTACTGGCGGCCCTCGCCGTGCTGGTGCCCGCGACCACCCCCACCGCCGCGGACGAGGAGAGCCCGGCCGTCCAGCTGGCCCGCACCGCGGCGCCCGCCTTCGCCGCCGGGCTGCACTGGAGCGCCTGGGAACGGGCGCTGCGCTCGGGCACCGAGGCCTCCCGGCTCGCCGGTGACGTCGCCGAACAGGCCTACTTCCACCACGAGCTGGGCGTCCTCGCACTGTGCGAGGGCCAGCTGGACCGGGCCCGCGCCGAGCTGGAGGCCTCCATCGGGCTGCGCGGCGCGCTCTCCGACAAGCGCGGTGCCGTGGCCGGCCGGCGCGCCCTCGCGCTGGTGGCCGACCGCACCGGTGACACGCCGGGCCTCGGCAGCGGGGCGGGCGCGTTCGCCGCGGCGGCGCCCGCCGCCGGCTTCGGCGTGGCCGGGGCCGGACTCGGCCCGACGGTGGGGGAGGAGGTGCCCGACGCCCGCAACGAGGAGTCGGCGTCGCCGTCCGCGGGCGTCCCCGCGCCCTTCCCGCCGCTCCAGCCGCGTCCGCAGTCCCCCACCCTCGTCACCCGCCGCGAGCCCGACGAGGAGCCGTCCCGCACGGTGGCCGGCGGCATCAAGGGCTTCGCGCGGCGCAACCTGGTGGCCGCCGGGGCGGGCGCGCTGCTCGTCGCCGTGCTCGGCACGGTGGTGACCCTGGGGGCCACGTCCGAGAACGACGGCGGCGACCCGTCCAACGAGGTCGGCGTCAACCCGTCGGCCAGCCAGGGCGTCGACGACGGCAGCCTGGGCGCCGACCGGCCCTCGGACGACGGTAAGGACCAGGAGACGCCCGGCGACCCGACCGACTCCGCCACCCCCGGCACGTCCGAGGCGCCGACGGCCACGGAGTCGGGGGAGCCTTCGCAGGGGCCGAGCAGTACGGACGACAGCACCGACCCCGGTGACGACGAGAGCCCCGACGACCCGGGCTCGCCGGACGAGCCGAGCAAGTCGCCGAGTTCGCCGACGACGAAGCCGACGTCGCCGAAGCCGACGGACACCGAGCCGACGGACCCCGGGACGCCCACCGAGTCCGACGACACGTCACCGACGCCCACGGAGACCGAGACGACCTCGCCGTCCACCCCGGAGACGTCCGACACCGTCAGCGGCGCCGACAGCCCACCGGCCACCGTCTCGCAGAGCAGCGCCGAGAGCACCGAGAGCACCGACCCGGGAACGGGAACCCCGGCCGGCTCGGACCCGGAGACCGGTCAGATCATCTGACCCCACCGGGGAAGGCACCAGCACGGGAGGGCCGGGTCCGCCACCCGGACCCGGCCCTCCGCACGCCGTACGTGACGCGCCCCAGGACGCGCCCCCAGGACGCGCCGCGTCCTCAGAACAGCCGCAGCTTGTCGTCCTCGATGCCCCGCAGCGCGTCGTAGTCCAGCACCTGGCAGCCGATGCCGCGGTCCGTGGCCAGCACGCGCGCCTGCGGCTTGATCTCCTGGGCGGCGAAGACGCCGCGCACCGGGGCGAGATGCGGGTCGCGGTTCAGCAGCTCCAGGTAGCGCGTGAGCTGTTCCACGCCGTCGATCTCGCCGCGCCGCTTGATCTCGACCGCGACGGTCCCGCCCCGGGCGTCCCGGCACAGGATGTCGACCGGGCCGATGGCGGTCATGTACTCGCGGCGAATGAGGGTGTAGCCCTCGCCCAGGGTGTCGATGCGGTCGGCGAGCAGCTCCTGGAGGTGTGCTTCCACGCCGTCCTTGATCAGGCCCGGATCGACGCCCAGTTCGTGCGAGGAGTCGTGGAGGATCTCCTCCATCGTGATGATGAGCTTCTCGCCCGCCTTGTTGACGACGGTCCAGACGCCCTCCTCCTCGCCCGTGCCCTCCTTCAGGGCGCAGGGCGGCGACATCCAGTTGAGGGGCTTGTAGGCCCGGTCGTCGGCGTGGATCGAGACGCTGCCGTCCGCCTTGACCAGGATCAGCCGGGGGGCCGAGGGCAGGTGGGCGGTGAGCCGTCCGGCGTAGTCGACGGAGCAGCGGGCAATGACGAGACGCATGGTCGGCAACGCTACTCGACCGGCCCGGCCCGACGCGATTCGCCCGGACCCGGGCACCGCGCGCACTGTCCCACTTCTCCCATTGGCCCCGTCTTGCGCACTGGCCGATTGTGGGCCTACCGGATGGTGTCCATCTGGGCATTCTCCTGGTGCCGTCACGATCGGTTGCTTACGGTATTGAACGGGAGGTCGCGAACTGTGTACGCAGCGTGTTCGGAATCGTGCACTCCCTTAACTGTCCGGCAACCCCCGCCAGTCGGGGGTGCGAGAGGAGAACCCATGTCGCTCGACGTCTCACCGGCCCTACTCGAACAGGCCGAGCGAGGCGAGGTCGACGAAGCAGACTTCGTCGACTGCGTCCGGACCTCCCTGCCCTACGCATGGGAGATGGTCAGCTCCCTGGTGGCACAGCTGAAGGTCGACGGCGGAGCGTTCGCCGACAACCAGACGCCCCCGCCGGACGAGCAGGCGCGCGGTCAGCTCCTGCGTGCGCTCGCGAGTGACGCCATACGCGGTGCACTGCAGCGGCACTTCGGGGTGCGGCTGGCCTTCCAGAACTGCCACCGGGTGGCGGTGTTCCCGTTGGACTCCTCCGTCGACGAGACGCTGACCAAGTTCACCTCGGTGCGCAGCCAGTTGCTGAACCAGTCGCCGGAACTGCGCGACTGCTGAGGCACCCCAGAGCGCCCGCTTGCCGCTCCGTACGTGGGAGGTGCAGTTCTTGTACCGGAGCGGCAAGCTCCCCGCCCGGCGGGTCAGCGGAGCTGGGGGAGTACCTCGGCCCCGAGCCGCCGTACGTTCTCCTCGGTCGCCGCCAGGTCTCCCGAGCCCTCGACGAGCAGGGCGAAGCGGGAGATGCCGGTCCGCTCGCCGGTCGCCGCGAGCCGGTCCGCGCACAGCCGGGGCGTGCCCACCGGGTGCAGCCCGCAGAGCAGTTCGGTGTAGGCGTGCGGGTCGCGCATCTGCCGGGCCCGGCCGTCCACCGTGACATGGGCGCCCAGTCCCTGCCGCAGCCAGCCCGGCATCGCCTTGAGCAGGGTCTCGGCCGCGTCCGTGCGCCGGTCGGCGATCTGGCAGACACCGGCCGAGACGTGTCCGGCGCCGTGGATCTGGGCCGCCGGATGCCCGGCCGCACGCGCGTGGCGCCGCCACAGGGCGACCATCTCGGCCTTCTCCTCGTCGCCGACGTGCATCCCGAGGAGCATCGGCAGCCCCCGCTCGGCCGCCATCCGCACGCTCGACGGCGAGGTGCAGGCGACGACGACCTCCGGGCCCGGCTCCTCCGACAGGGACTCCGACGGGCGCGGCACGACGGGCACCTCGCGGAAGCGGTAGCGGTCGCCCGAGGCGCCGACGGCCGGCTCGCGCAGCCAGCGCAGCAGCAGGTCGAGCGAGTCCGGAAACCCCTTCTCGTACGCCTGAAGACCCGCGCCGAACACCTCCAGGTCCACCCACGGGCCGCCGCGGCCCACCCCCAGCGAGAAGCGGCCGCCGCTGGTGACGTGCAGCAGCGCGGCCTGCTCGCCGAGCGCCACCGGGTGGACGGTGGGCAGCACGCTCACCGCGGTGCCGACCCGCAGCCGCCGGGTGCGGCCCAGCAGCAGCGCGGCCAGGGTCACGGCCGACGGACACGTGCCGTACGGCACGAAGTGGTGTTCGGCCAGCCAGACCGTGTCCAGCCCGGCCTCCTCGGCGACCTCGGCCGAGCGGACCGCGCGGTGCAGCGCCTCCCCCTGACCCTGGCCCGGGAACTGGGCACCCAACACGAAACTTCCTACGCGCATTGCCTTTTCCTGCTTCCTCGGCCCCGACGTGGAGCTCCCCCACACGGCATAACCGCCTGACACGTGCCGAGGACACGGCCGGACGAAGGAATTTACGGATTGTCTGCAGAATCGGCCGTTGTGGGACGGTCCACGCGCCCGGACGGACAACACCGGTCAGGGGGAGTTGCGGTGTTCGGCGCCGTACGCGTACCCGTGTCCGTGCCGCGTAGGCTGGATGCAGCCCTGCTTCCTGTATAGCTCCGTGAGGTGTCCTGTGTCCCCGCGTCGCAACCGACCCAAGGAAGCCGGTTCCTCCGGCCGGAGCGCCGAGGAGGACGGCTCCGGCCGCTACGGCGGCTGGCAGTCCTCGGAGGGCTGGCAGGGCGAGGAGTGGAGCGTACGGCACGTGGCGGGCGCGAGCGCGCAGGGCAAGTCGTACCGATGCCCGGGCTGCGACCAGCTCATTCCGGACGGTGTCCCGCACGTGGTGGCCTGGCCCGCGCACTCGGGCGTCGACGACCGCCGGCACTGGCACAAGGCCTGCTGGAACGCGAAGGACCGCCGCACCACGCGGGTGCAGCGGTCCCGTAACGCGCCGAGGTTCTGAGGGCCCCTCCGGCCGCCCTACACGTCCCGCTTCTCCAGCAGGGCGAAGGCGGCGGCGAACGCGGCCGCGGTCACACCGAGCACGATCCACAGCGGGTCCCAGCCCGAGGGCCCGGACTCGGACAGCGAGTTGGCGTAGAAGATGCTCATCTGGTTCGGGATCGAGTACTCGAACAGCGCCTGCTGCACGTCCTTGAGCGACTCCGAGAACATGAACAGCGCGATCACCAGCGGGGCGAGCAGGACGCCGATCATGATGGTGATGGCGCCCGCCGAGTGCCGGATGATCGAGCCCATGGCCAGCGAGAGCAGCCCGAGCAGCGCGACGTAGAGCGAGACGCCGACGGTGCCCTTCAGCCACTCCGCGCCGGTCGGGTTCTCGGCGCCGTTGCCCTCCAGCATGGACACGTGGGCCAGCCCGACCAGCGTCGCGCAGACCAGGGTCACCACGAACGCCACCAGGAAGAACACGATGCCCTTGGCGGCCAGCACCCGGCCGCGGCTGGGGCAGGCGGTCATCGTCGTGCGGATCATCCCCGTGCCGTACTCCGAGGCGGTGGTCAGCACGCCCAGCGTGATCACGCACATGCTGCCCAGCAGCAGGCCGAAGAAGCCGAGGCTCAGCGCGCTCTCGCCCGCCAGGTCGGAGTCCGAACCCGCCACCACCGCGCCGGTCAGCAGCCCGATGCCGAGGACCAGCAGGACGAACACGCCCAGCGTCCACATCGTCGAGCGCACCGACTTGATCTTCGTCCACTCGGAGGCCAGCGCGTGCACCAGGGTCGTGCGCACCACCGGGATCGGCGACGTGTACGTCGGGAACGGCGAGCCGGGCGCCGCGTGCCAGTCGGGCGCGGCCTGCTGCGTCGGGGGCTGGGGCGTGCTCATCGGACGTCCTCGGGCTTGGTCGGGTCGGTGACGGGCGCGGCGGCGGGCGCGGGGCCCGCCGCGGGCGGCGTCGGCGCGCCGGCGGGCGCCTGGGGCACCGGCGGTGCCTGGGGCGCCTGGGGTGCCTGCTGGGCCGCGTACGGGTTGGCCGGCTGACCGCCCGGGACCGCCCCGGGCGCCACCGGGGCGCCGTACGGGCCCGCGGGGGCCTGGCCGGGTGCGCCCTGCGGGGCGGCGAAGGGCTGACCGCCCTGCTGGGGCGGCGGCGGCGCGTACCACCCGGGCTGGCCCTGACCGGGCACCGGCATCGGCGGCTGCGCGCCGGGCGGCAGCGGCTGCTGGAGCCCCGCCTTCTGGTCGGCGGTCGACCGGTAGTCCACGGCGCCCTGCGTCATCCGCATGTACGCCTCCTCCAGCGAGGCCTGGTGCGGCGACAGCTCCCACAGCCGTACGTCGGTGTCGTGCGCGATGTCGCTGATGCGGGGGAGGGCGAGCCCGGTCACCCGCAGCGCGCCGTCCTGCTCGGGCAGCACGTGGCCGCCCGCCTCGGTCAGCGCCGAGGTCAGCTTCTCGCGCAGCTGCGGATCGGTGTCCGGCGTCCGCACGCGCGCGAAGTCGGCGGAGTTGGCCGAGATGAAGTCCGTCACGCTCATGTCGGCGAGCAGCTGGCCGCGCCCGATGACGATCAGGTGGTCGGCGGTCAGCGCCATCTCGCTCATCAGGTGCGAGGAGACGAAGACGGTGCGGCCCTCCGCGGCGAGCGCCTTCATCAGGTTGCGCACCCAGTGGATGCCCTCCGGGTCGAGGCCGTTGACCGGCTCGTCGAAGAGCAGTACCTGGGGGTCGCCGAGCAGCGCGGCGGCGATGCCGAGCCGCTGGCCCATGCCGAGGGAGAAGCCCTTGGAACGCCGCTTGGCCACGTCCTGGAGGCCCACCACGCCGAGCACCTCGTCCACCCGCCGGGCCGGGATGCCGGACAGCTGGGCGAGGCTCAGCAGGTGGTTGCGGGCGGCCCGCCCGCCGTGCACCGCCTTGGCGTCCAGGAGGGCCCCGACGTGGCGGGCGGCGTTCGGCAGCCTGCGGTACGGGTGGCCGCCGATGGTCACGTGCCCCGCCGTGGGGTTGTCCAGGCCCAGGATCATCCGCATCGTCGTCGACTTGCCCGAGCCGTTGGGCCCGAGGAAGCCGGTGACGGCACCGGGCCGCACCTGGAAGGAGAGGTTGTACACGGCGGTCTTGTCGCCGTATCGCTTGGTCAGGCCGACAGCCTCGATCATGCTCCGCACCCATCGGAAGGTTCAGGGACAGCAGGGCACACGCCCCCGTAAGGGTTAGGAGGATATCCACGCGCTGACGGTTCCGTTCAAGCGCGGGCAAAATCCGACACCGTACGGAGGCCGGACGGAGGGGGTCAGGCGTCCCGCCGCTTCAGCACCGCGTACCCGCCGACGAGCGCCGCGATCACCCACAGGGCCATGATCCCCAGGCCGCCCCACGGACCGTACGGGACGTCGTCGTCGATCGGCGTGACCACCTGCATGATCTTGCTGCCGGCCTGGTCGGGCAGGTACCGGCCGACCTTCTCCGTCGCCGGGACGTTGCCCAGGATGTTGGAGATCAGGAAGAAGAACGGCATCAGGATGCCCAGCGACAGCATCGGGGAGCGCAGCATCGCGGCGACGCCCATCGAGAACATCGCGATCAGGGTCATGTAGAGGCCGCCGCCGAACACCGCGCGCAGCACGCCCGGGTCGCCGATCGACGCCTTCAGGTCGCCGAGCATCGCCTGCCCGAGGAAGAACGTGGCGAAACTGGTGACCATGGCCACGACCAGCGCGAGCGCGGTGGCCACCGCGATCTTGCTGAACAGGAAGGTGCCGCGCCGCGGCACGGCGGCCAGCGAGGTGCGGATCATGCCGGAGCTGTACTCGTTGCCCACGACCAGCACCCCGAACACGATCATCGCCAGCTGGCCGAGGCTGGTGCCGGCGAAGCTGATGAAGGTCGGGTCGAAGGAGAGCTGGTCCCGCTCGCTCATGTCGCCGAACTCGCTCTTCGACAGCGCCGAGATCAGCATGCCGAGGGCGATGGTGACGACCACGGCGAGGCCCAGCGTCCACACCGTGGACGCGACCGACCGGATCTTGGTCCACTCGGACCGGACGACCTGTGTCGCCGCCATGCTCATCCCCTCTTCCAGTCGCTGCCCCACGGCTGCTGCGGAGGCTGTCCCGGTGGCTGTTGCTGCTGCGGCACCGCGCCGGGCGGCTGCCCGTCGTGCGCGTGGTACTCCACCGACTCCGCGGTCAGCTGCATGAACGCCTCCTCCAGGGAGGCGCGCTGCGGGCTCAGCTCGTACAGCACGACCTGGTGGCGCGCCGCCAGCTCGCCGACCGTCTCCGACTTGTCGCCGTCCACCTCCAGGACCCCCTCGCCCGACTCGACGACCGTGACCCCGGCCGCGTGCAGCGCGTCGAGCAACTGCTCGCGCTGCGGGGTGCGGATCCGGACGTAGCTGCGCGAGTTCTCCGCGATGAACTCGGCCATCGAGGTGTCCGCAAGCAGCCTGCCCTGGCCGATGACCACCAGGTGGTCGGCGGTCAGCGCCATCTCGCTCATCAGGTGGGAGGAGACGAAGACGGTGCGGCCCTGGGAGGCCAGGGTCTTCATCAGATTGCGGATCCAGTGGATGCCCTCGGGGTCGAGCCCGTTGACCGGCTCGTCGAACATCAGGATCCGCGGGTCGCCCAGCAGGGCCCCGGCGATACCGAGCCGCTGCCCCATGCCCAGGGAGAAGCCCTTGGTCTTCTTCCTGGCGACCGCCGACAGCCCGACCGTGTCCAGGACCTCGCGCACCCGGCTCGCGGGAATGCCGTTGCTCTGCGCGAGGCACAGCAGGTGGTTGTAGGCGCTGCGCCCGCCGTGCCACGCCTTGGCCTCCAGGAGCGCGCCGATGTACGTCAGCGGGTCCTTCAGCTGGTCGTAGTGCTTGCCGTCGATCCGCACGTCCCCGGCGGTCGGCCGGTCCAGGCCCAGCACCATCCGCATGGTCGTCGACTTGCCCGCGCCGTTGGGGCCGAGGAAGCCCGTGATGATGCCCGGTCTGACGGTGAAGGAGAGATTGTTGACCGCCACCTTCTCGCCGTACCGCTTGGTCAGCCCCTCGAGCTCGATCATGGCGACCACGCTAGAACGGGACGAGGCCCACTGCCACCCCAGTGACAGCAGGCCTCGCCCATGTTCGTACGGATTCAGCAGGCGTACCCCCCGCGCAGCCGAAACCGCCCGGACGAAAGGGCGTCAGCGGGACTGCTGGGCCGGCACCCCGCGGGAGACCGACTCGTCCTCGACCGACGGTGCGGCCGCCACCGCGGCGCCCGTGAGCGACGCCAGCATCTCGCGCACGTTGGTCAGCTGCGCGTTGATGGAGTCGCGGCGGTTGGTGAGGGCGGCCAGCTCGCGCTCCGACTCCGAACGGATCCGGTCGGCCTTGGCGTTGGCGTCGGCCACGATGTCCTCGGACTGGCGCTGCGCCGTCTCCACGGTCTGGCGGGCCCGGCGCTCGGCGTCCGTGCGCAGCTTCTCCGCCTCCAGGCGCAGCTGCTCCGCGCGGTGCTCGATCTCCGCGAGCCGCTTCTCGGCCTTGGCCTGACGGGAGGCCAGGTCCCGCTCGGACTGCTCGCGGCGCTTGGCGAGGTTCGTCTCGAAGTCGGCGGCGGCCTGCGCGGCCTTCGCGCGGGTCTCCTCGAAGAGCGCGTCGGCCTCGTCGCGCTTCGACTGCGCGTCCTTCTGCGCCTCGGAACGCAGCTGCGAGGCGTCGCCCTTGGCCTTCTCGACGATCCGGACGCCCTCGTCCTCGGCCTTGGCCTTGCGCTCGGCGGCGTACGACTCCGCGTCGTTGCGCACCTGCTGGGCCGAGGACTCGGCCAGCTCGCGGTGCTGCTCGGCCGCGCGCCGGGCCTCCTCGCGCAGGTCCTTCGCCTCTTCCTCGGCGAGCCGCAGGATCTTCTCGACCCGGGCGCCGAGACCGGCGTACGACGGCTCTGCGTCGTTGACCTGGGCCTGGGCGTTCTGGGTTTCGAGGTGGAGCTCCTCGATGCGCTTTTCCAGAGCGGTGATGCGGGCGAGAGCGCTGTCACGGTCGGAGACGAGCTTGGAGATGCGTTCGTCCACCTGAGCGCGGTCGTACCCACGCCGCACAAGCTCGAAGCCGTAGGGGGAAGTGTCGCTCATGGGGTTCCTGTCGAAAGAGACCGGGTGAGGTGATAGAGGGAATCCTAGGCGCCAATGCGGTGTGTCATCGAGCGGATGCACGTTTGATACGGAGAATGACACCTCTTTTGAGTGGCTGACCCTCGGATGGCTTGCCAAAGCCTCGGGCAGGGGTCCCGTCGGGACTCGGCCAAAGATCTCCAGCAGACACCCAAACCACCCCGAATGCTAGCCGTCTGACGACTTGCCACCCGAACGTGGGGCGCCCACCGTCGCTCCGGCCTTCACCCCGTTGTCCTTCGCACCGCCGGGCGCCTCGAACGACTCCAGCGCCTCCAGCACGTCCTGGACCCGGGAGATCTCCGCGTTGATGTCCTCGCGGCGCCGGACCAGCACCTCCAGCTCGCGCTTGCCCTCGTCGACCGTGGCCCGGGCCTCGCGGACCGCCTCGGCCTTCAGCTCCTCGGCCTCGCGGACCAGGGTGGCCTTCTTCTGCTCGGCCTCCTTGAGCAGCCCCTCGGCCTTCTTGACGGCGGCGATGCGCACCTTGCCGGCCTCGGAGTTGGCCTCCGACACCAGCTCCTTCGCCTTCGCCTCCGCCTTGGCGAGCTGCTCCTCGGCCGCCTTGATGAGCGCGTCGCAGCGGTCGCCGGCCGACTTCATCGTCTCGGCGGCCTCGCGGCGGGCCCGCTCGTGCAGCTCCTCGATCTCGGAGGTGAGCCGCTCGCGCAGCTCCTCCGCGCGCTCCCTGATGGCGGTCGCGTCCCGGCGGGCGCCGACCAGCAGCTCGTCGGCGTCCGTACGGGCCTTCTCCACCCGGGAGTTGCCCTCGACCGTCGCCTCCTGGACGATCCGGTCGGCCTCCGAGCGGGCCGCGCCCACCATCGTGTCGGCCTGCGACTCGGCGTCCGCGGTGGTCTTCTGGGCCTGCTGCTGCGCCTCGGTGAGCAGCTTGTCGGCCTCGGCGGTGGTCTCCGTGATGAGCGTGTCGACCTGCTCGGCGGCTTCGGAGCGCCGCTTGTTGGCGTCCTTGCGGGCCTCGTCCAGGGTGCGCTCGGCCTCCTCGCGGGCGGCCGTGGTGACCCGCTCGGCCTCCGCGGCCGCCTCGCCGCGGACCCGCTCCGCCTCGGTGCGCAGCCGCTCGGCGTGCTGCTGGGCGGAGCCGACGGTGTCGGCAGCCTCGGCCCGCAGCCGCTCCGCCTCCCCGGTGGCGTCCGAGACCAGCTGCTCGGCCCGGGCGCCCGCCTCGGCCCGTACCCGGTCGGCCTCGGCGATCGTCTCGGTGCGCAGCCGCTCCGCCTCGGTGGCCGCCTCCGTCCTGACCCGCTCGGACTCGCTCGCCGCCTCGGCGGTGACGCGCTCCGCCTCCGCGAGCGTCTCCGTGCGGAGCCGGTCGGTCTCGGCCGCCGTCTCGGTGGTGAGCCGCTCCGCCTCGGTACGCGCCTCGGTGATCAGGGTGTCCGCCTGCGTCGCCGCGTCGGACCGGATGCGGTTGGCGTCCTCGCGGGCGTCCGCCCGGGTGCGCGACGCGGACTGCTCGGCCTCGGCGATGGCGTCGGAGGCCTCCGTGCGCACCCGCTGGGCGTGCTCGGAGACGTCCGCGCGGATCCGGTCGGCCTCCGTGATGGCCTCGGACACGGTCCGCTCGGCCAGCGTCTTGGCGGCCTCGGTCTCCTCCTGCGCCTCGCGCCTGAGCCGTCCGGCGTCCTCGCTCGCCCGCTCCCGCTCCGCGTAGGCGTCGGCGCGGACCCGGTCCGCCTCCTCCTGCGCCTCGGTCCGGGTGCGCTCGGCGGCGTGCTCGGCGGCGCTGCGCAGCCCGGTGATCTCCTCCTGGGCCTGCTCGTGCAGCCCGGCGACCGACTCCCGTACCTGCGCCGCGTGCTGCTCGGCGGCCGATACCATCTCGGTGGCGCGCCGGTCGGCCTCCTCGACCAGCCGGACCGCCTCGGCCTGCGCCTCCTCCACGCGGTTGCGCGCCGAGGCCAGCAGCTCCTCGCTCTGCTCGCGGGCCTGTGTGCGCTCCTGGTCGGCCTCCTGCCGGGCGGAGCCGAGCAGTTCCTCCGCCTCGCGGCGGCGCCGGGCGGCCTCCTCCTGGGCGGCGGCCAGCGCCTCGGACGCCTCGGCCGCGATGCGCTCGGCGGCACTCTGCGCCTCCGCCCGCACCCGGTCGGCGCTCTCCTGCGCCTCCGACTTCAGCCGCTCCGCCTCGCTCGCGGCCTCCGAGCGCAGCCGTACGGCGACGGACTCGCCCTCCGCGCGGGAGGCGGACGCGTCCGCGGCGGCCTCGGTGCGCAGCCGCTCGGCCTCCGTCTCGGCCTGCTGCTGGAGCGTACGGACCCGCTCCGCGGCCTCGGTGCGCAGCCGCTCGCTCTCCTCGGCGGCCTCGCGGCGGATCCGCTCGCCCTCCTCGCGGGCCCCGCTCAGCGCCTCCTCGGCGGCGGTGCGGCGCTCCTCGGCCTCGGTGTGCAGCCGCGTCAGCTCCTCGGCGGCCTCCTCCCGCCGGGCCTCGACGGCGCGCTCGGTCTCCTCGCGCAGCTCCCGGGCGGCCCGCTCCGCCTCCGCCTGGAGCTCCTCCACCCGCTCGGCGGCCTCCGCGCGGTGCCGCTCGGCCTCCGCGCGGGTGCGCTCCAGGGTCTCCTCGGCCTGCCGGCGCAGGGTCGTCGCCCGCTCGATGGCCTCGGCGCGGACCTTCTCGCCGTCCGCCGTCGCGGTCTGCCGCAGCTCGTCGGCGTCCGCCTTGGCCTTGGCCAGCAGCTCCTCGGCGGACCTCGCCGCCTCCTCGATCTGCGCCACGGCCTCCTTGCGGGCCTCGGCGCGGATCTTCTCGCCCTCTTCGACCGAGTCCGCCCGCAGCTGCTCGGCCTCGCCGCGCAGCCGGCGCGCCTCCTCCTGCAGCTCGACCGTCTTGGCGCGGTACTCCTTGGTGTCGTCCTTCGCCGCGCCCTTGAGCTGCTCGGCGATGTCGTGCGCCTCGCCGCGCAGCCGGTCCGCCTCGGCCTCGGCCTCGGTGCGGATCCGCTCGGCCTCCTCGGTGGCGGCCTTGGTGGTGCGCTTGGCGTCCTGAGACGCCTTGTCCAGCACGTCCTCGGCCGTCTTGGCCGCCTTGGACAGCTGGGTGGCCGACTCCTCGGCGGTGATCGTGCGGGCCTTCTCGGCGGCCTCGGCGACGATCCGCTCGGCCTCGGCACGGGCGTCCTCGACCACCTGCTCGGCCTCGGACCTGGTGCTCTCGGCGTCCTTGGTGGCCTCGCCGACCAGCCGGGCGACCTGCTCCTTGGCGGTGCGGGTGCGCTGCTCGTTGGTCGCCTCGGCGCTCGACAGCGCCTTGGCCGCGGCCTCCTCGGCCTCGGCGACCACCTTCTCGGCCTCGGTCTGCGCCTTGCGCAGCGCCTCCTCGGCCTCCGACATGCGCTGCTCGGCGGCCCGGCTCAGCTCCTGGACCTCGCGCCGGGTGGACTCCGACTCGGTGGCGGTGGAGCTGCGCAGCTGCTCCGCGTGGTCGGTCGCCTCCTGCGCCTGCGTCGAGGCGGCGTTCAGCAGCCGCTCCGCGTCGGTGCGCGCCCGGCGCAGGATCTGCTCGGCCTCGGTGCGGGCGCTCTCCGCGTCGCTGCGCAGCCGCTGCCGGGCCTCGGAGGTCAGCCGCTCCGCCTCCGCGCGGGCCGCGGTCATGGCCTGCTCGGCCTCGGTACGGGACTCGTCGAGCAGGCGCCGGGCCTGCTGCTCGGTGCGGGCGCGCAGCTGCTCCGCCCAGGCCACGTTCTCGTTGACGTGCGACTCGACGGTCTGCCGGCGCTCGGCCAGCTCCTGGTCGAGCTGCTGG
Organism: Streptomyces sp. NPDC059906; assembly: GCF_042730645.1. Classification (NCBI taxonomy): domain Bacteria; kingdom Bacillati; phylum Actinomycetota; class Actinomycetes; order Kitasatosporales; family Streptomycetaceae; genus Streptomyces; species Streptomyces sp. NPDC059906. The sequence continues at coordinate 45,677 of NZ_JBHWKU010000024.1, read as the reverse complement.
CGGCGGGTGACCGCCTCCTGGTGCAGCTCCGCCTGGAGCCGGGCGGCCTGCTCGGCGTGCTCCTGGAGGATCCGCTGGGTCTGCGCCCGGGCCTGGCTCAGCTCCCGCTCCGCGTCGGCGCGCAGCTGGTCGGCCTGCGTCTGCGCGTTGCGCAGCAACTGCTCGGCCTGGTACCCGATGTCGCCGCCGTCGAAGGCGGGCCGGGACATGATGGTGCGCCGCGCCTCGTGCAGCTTGGCGCGCAGCACCTCGACCTGGTAGCCGAGGTCCTCGGCGTGCTGGATCGCCTTTTCCCGCTCGGTCTTCAGCCGCTTCATCTCGGCCTCGAACCGAGAGAGGTGGTCGACGTCAGCCGCCGGCTCTCGCTCCTGGCTCTCGTAGCCCCGCACTGCGCGGTCCCATCCGTCCCCTGGTCGCAAATCTTCCCGAACGAGCTCCGTCCGTCCGACGGACGGGGCCCCCGGGGAATGGTGTCAGATCAACGGCGGAGCATGTGCTGCTGCCCCGTCGCCCGCCCCCCGAAACACGACCCCGGCGGTCCCGGCGCCCAGGGCGACAGGACCGGGTCACCCTGGACTGAGCGGCGACCGCACCCAACCCTACCGGCCCCTATGTACGAGGGTCAGTGCTCAGGTGACTCAACGGCCGCCGATGTGACCAGTTCTGTCAGTACGCCATGGCAGTCCTTGGGGTGCAGGAAGGTGATCCGCGACCCCATGGAACCGCGCCGGGGCTCGTCGTACAGAACGCGTACGCCCTTGCCCCGGATGTCCGCGGCGTCCGCGTCCACGTCCGCCGTGCCGAAGGCGATGTGGTGGACGCCCTCGCCGTTCTTCGCCAGCCACTTGCCGACCGCGGAGTCCTCCCGGGTCGGCTCCAGGAGCTGGAGGTACGAGGCGCCCCCGTCCGACGTATCGTTGATCTTGAGCATGGCCTCGCGCACGCCCTGTTCCTCGTTGACCTCGGTGTGGAACACCTCGAAGCCGTAGGTGGCACGGTAGAACCCGACGGTCGCGTCGAGGTCGCGGCAGGCGATTCCGATGTGGTCGATTCGCGTCAGCATGGTTTCAGTGCAGCGCTCCGGAGGTGGTTACGCAACGTGCGCGCGATCACACCGACAGCCCGGTGACGGGCGGGATACCGCTCAGTACATTCGAGTAAACCCTCGTTCACTCCTCGGCCTGTGCGGGCCGGAAAAGGGGACCGCAGCTCATGTCTTCTGGAACCACTGACACCTTTGGAACCTCTGGAACGAACGGCACGACCTCCGTCGTCGTCGCGGGTGCGCGCACCCCGATGGGGCGGCTGCTCGGCTCCCTGAAGTCCTTCAGCGGGGCCGACCTCGGCGGCTTCGCCATCAAGGCCGCCCTCGACCGCGCCGGGATCGGCGGCGACCAGGTCCAGTACGTGATCATGGGGCAGGTGCTCCAGGCCGGCGCCGGGCAGATCCCCGCCCGGCAGGCCGCCGTCAAGGCCGGCATCCCGATGAGCGTCCCCGCGCTCACGATCAACAAGGTCTGCCTCTCCGGCCTCGACGCCATCGCACTCGCCGACCAGCTCATTCGCGCGGGTGAATTCGACGTGATCGTCGCGGGCGGCCAGGAGTCCATGACCAACGCCCCGCACCTGCTCCCCAAGTCCCGCGAGGGCTACAAGTACGGCGCCGTCCAGATGATCGACGCCATGGCGTACGACGGCCTGACCGACTCCTTCGAGGACATCGCCATGGGCGAGTCCACGGAGAAGCACAACACCCGCCTCGGCATCGAGCGCGCCGCCCAGGACGAGATCGCCGCCCTGTCCCACCAGCGCGCCGCCGCCGCCCAGAAGAACGGCGTCTTCGAGGCCGAGATCACCCCGGTCGAGATCCCGCAGCGCAAGGGCGACCCGGTGCTGTTCAGCAAGGACGAGGGCATCCGCGGGGACACCACCGCCGAGTCGCTCGGCAAGCTGCGTCCGGCCTTCGCCAAGGACGGCACCATCACCGCCGGCTCCTCCTCGCAGATCTCCGACGGCGCGGCGGCCGTGGTCGTCATGAGCCGGGCCAAGGCCGAGGAACTGGGCCTGGAATGGATCGCGGAGATCGGCGCCCACGGCAATGTCGCGGGCCCGGACAACTCTTTGCAGTCGCAGCCGTCGAACGCCATCCGGCACGCCCTCAAGAAGGAGGGCCTGGAGGTCGGCGACCTCGACCTCATCGAGATCAACGAGGCCTTCGCGGCCGTCGCCGTGCAGTCAATGAAGGACCTCGGCGTGTCCACCGAAAAGGTGAACGTCAACGGTGGTGCCATCGCCCTCGGGCACCCGATCGGCATGTCCGGCGCCCGGCTGGTGCTGCACCTCGCCCTGGAACTGAAGCGGCGCGGCGGCGGCGTCGGCGCGGCCGCGCTGTGCGGCGGCGGCGGTCAGGGTGACGCGCTGATCGTGCGGGTGCCCGGGGCCTGACCCGAGAGACACGAGATCTCGCCAGAGGTACGAGACCTCACCGAACGGAGTTGAACGGAGCTGTGATGCAGGACGTCTCCTCACTGGTGGCCCAGGCCCGAGAAGGCCGGCCGCGGGCCGTGGCCCGGCTGATCTCCCTGGTGGAGGGGGCGTCCCCGCAGCTCAGGGAGGTCATGGAGGCGCTCGCGCCGCTCACCGGCAACGCGTACGTCGTCGGCCTGACCGGCTCTCCGGGCGTCGGCAAGTCGACGTCCACCTCGGCGCTGGTCACGGCGTACCGCAAGCAGGGCAGGCGGGTCGGCGTCCTCGCGGTCGACCCGTCCTCCCCCTTCTCCGGCGGCGCCCTGCTCGGCGACCGCGTGCGGATGTCGGAGCACGCCTCCGACCCGGGCGTCTACATCCGCTCGATGGCCACCCGCGGCCACCTCGGCGGGCTCGCCTGGGCCGCGCCGCAGGCGATCCGCGTGCTGGACGCGGCCGGCTGCGACGTGGTCCTGGTGGAGACGGTGGGCGTCGGCCAGTCGGAGGTCGAGATCGCCTCCCAGGCCGACACCTCCGTCGTCCTGCTCGCCCCGGGCATGGGCGACGGCATCCAGGCGGCCAAGGCCGGAATCCTGGAGATCGGCGACGTCTACGTCGTCAACAAGGCCGACCGTGACGGCGCGGACGCCACCGCCCGCGAGCTGAACCACATGCTGGGCCTCGGCGAGGCCCGCGCCGCCGGCGACTGGCGGCCGCCCATCGTCAAGACGGTCGCCGCGCGCGGCGAGGGCGTCGACGAGGTGGTCGAGGCGCTGGAGAAGCACCGGGCGTGGATGGAGGAACGGGACGTGCTCACCGAGCGCCGCCGGGCCCGCGCCGCCCGCGAGGTCGAGACGATCGCCGTCACGACGCTGCGGGAGCGCATCGGTGACCTGCACGGGGACCGGCGCCTGGGCGCGCTGGCGGAGCGCATCGTCGCGGGGGAACTTGATCCCTACCGGGCGGCGGACGAGCTGGTGGCGGGGCTGACGCGGGGCTGACGGAGGGGTGAGCGGCTCGGGGCGGCTGTCCGGGGTGGGATTTCGTTCGCCCCCGCCGCCCCTTCCCTTCCCGACCCTGGGGGCTGCCGCCCCCAGACCCCCGCTTTCGGCCTGAACGGCCTCGTCCTCAAGCGCCGGACGGGCTAGAGTTGCCCGCGTGTTCCTCCTCTTGGCCTAGGGGCCGCCCCGCACGCGACCGCCGCATCCGGCCGTCGCGCGCATCGGCGTCCCCTTGTTGCCTTCCCGCAGAGGAACCCATCGCGTGTCCACGCCACTCTCACGGCCCTCGTACGCCGCCGTGCTCCGTGTCCCCCATGCCCGCCGCACGTTCGCGGCCGCCCTCGTCGGGCGGCTGTCGTACGGCACGGTCTCCCTCGCCCTGATGCTCTCCCTGACCCGGTCCACCGGGTCGTACGCCGTGGCCGGGCTGGTCATGGCGCTCTTCGGCGCCACGAGCGTCTTCCTGTCCCCCTACCGTGCTTCCCTCGTCGACCGGCACGGTCCGCGCCGGGCCCTGCTGCCCATGGCCCTGCTCTACGCCGCCCTGCTCTGCGTGCTCGCGGTGGCCTGCCGGCGTCCGGGTACCCCCGAGGCCGTCCTCGCGGTGACCGCCGGGCTCGCGGGCGCCTGCACGCCCCCGCTCGGCCCCACGATGCGCGCGGTGTGGGCCGAACTGCTCCCGGACCGGCTGCTGTTGCAGCGGGCCTACAGCGTGGACGGCGTTGCCGAGGAACTGCTCTTCGTCTCCGGCCCGCTCCTGGTCGGCGGCATCGTCGCCGTCGCTTCGCCGGTGGTCGGCGTCGTGCTCAGCGCGGTGCTGGTGGCGGTCGGCACCCTCGCCTTCATCACCTCACCGGCGACCGCGGCACTGCGCCCGGCGGGGCGGGGGAAGAGCGACGGCCCCGCACCCGGGCGAGGTGTCCCGGGGCAGGGCCGGGCGCTGCTGCAGCCCGTCGTCGTCGCGGCGGCCGTCGGTGTCTCGGTGAGCGCCGTCGACCTCCTCGTCGTGGCCTTCGCGGGGGAGCGCGGCCTCGGGGACGGCACGGTCGCCTGGGTGCTCGCGGCGCTGTCGGCGGGCTCCGCGGTCGGCGGTCTCGCCAACGGCGCCGTCGCCTGGAGTTCGCCCACCCGGGCGCGGCTCCCGTTCTTCGCGGCCGGTGTCGGCCTCTGCCTCGCCGCCGCGGGCCTCGCACCCGGACTCGGCACGCTGGTCCTGGCCGTCATGTGCGCGGGCCTGTTCGTGGCCCCGGCGCTGACCACGGCGTACCTGATCGCCGACGAGAGCGTGGCCCCCGGTTTCCGGGTCCGGGCGGGCGCCTGGTGCAACACCGCCGTGAACGCGGGGATGTCGGCCGGTGCCGCCGTCGTGGGGCTGTTGGTGGAGCGCCTTCCGCTGCCGGTGTGCTTCGCGGTCGCCGGCGCGGTCGCCGCGGCGGCGGCACTGGTGCCGGGGTACCGCCGCGGGTCGGCCCGGCGCGCCGGAGAGGGGGCTCAGCCGTCGGTGTCGTCGGCCTCGTCGGAGCTGCCGGAGTCGTCGGCGTCGTCGTCGTCCGAGTCGTGAGCGCCGTGCGCGTCGTCCGAGCGGTCGGCCGTGACCTTTCCGGTCTTCGGGTCGACCCGCCAGTCCTGCTCGCCCTGGCCGGAGGCGTGCGTCTCGACCTCCCAGGCGGGCCTGCCGTCGCCGTGGTCGCCGTCCTCGTCCAGCTCGACGGAGGTGACGGTGCCGTGTCCTGCCGCCGCCTTCGCCGCCTCGGCGGCGTCGACGGAGGCGCCCTTCAGGGCCGCGCGCACCTCTGCGGTGTCGTCCTCGTCGTCGTCCCGCTCGGAGGCGAGGACCTTGCCGGTGGCCGGGTCGACCCGGACGCTGTGCCAGGTGCCGTCGCCGGAGAGGACGTCGACCTCCCAGGCCGCGCGCTCCCGGCGGTCGTCGCCGTCGTCGTCCCCGTCGTCGTCCTCGTCGTCCAGCTCGGCGGAGACGGCCGTGCCCGGCGTGTCCGCCAGCGCGGCGGCGAGGGCGTCGGCAACCGTCACCTTCGAGGAGGCGGCGCCGGAATCGTCGCGCCGGTCGTCGGCACGGTCGTCGGCCTCGTCCCGTACGCCGCCGTCGTCCGACACGGTGACGGCCGACGCGTCGGCGACGTCCGCGCGGGAGGTCGCACCCCGGTCGTCGTCCCCCGTCGTGGCCAGCGCCGTCGCCGTACCGCCGCCGACCAGTGCGGCCGCGGTGACCGCGGCGATCACGATGTTGCGCTTCATGCTGTTTCCTCCGAGTCGTCCAGAGTCCCGTCGTTTTCGACGTGTTCACTGTCGCGGACCGACGCTGAGGCCAACCTGAAGCCACCTGAAGCGATCTTCAGCTCGCCTTTGCCACTCTTTACCCATGCGCCTGTTGATCGTGGAGGACGAGAAGCGCCTCGCCGTGTCGCTCGCCAAGGGCCTCACCGCGGAGGGATACGCCGTGGACGTCGTCCACGACGGCCTGGAGGGACTGCACCGGGCGGGCGAGGGCGTGTACGACCTCGTCATCCTCGACATCATGCTGCCCGGCCTCAACGGCTACCGGGTCTGCGCCGCCCTGCGCGCCGCCGGGCACGACGTGCCCATCCTGATGCTCACCGCCAAGGACGGCGAGTACGACGAGGCCGAGGGACTGGACACCGGCGCGGACGACTACCTCACCAAGCCCTTCTCCTACGTCGTCCTCGTCGCCCGGGTGAAGGCCCTGCTGCGGCGGCGGGGACAGGGCGCCGGTGCCTCGCCCGTGCACGTCCACGGCGATCTCAAGGTCGACACGGCCGCCCGCCGGGTCTTCCTCGGCGAGGACGAGGTCACCCTCACCGCCAAGGAGTTCGCCGTCCTGGAGCAGCTCGTGGTGCGGGCCGGGCAGGTGGTCTCCAAGGCGGAGATCCTGGAGCACGTCTGGGACTTCGCCTACGACGGCGACCCCAACATCGTCGAGGTGTACGTCAGCGCGCTGAGGCGCAAGCTGCGCGCCGGGCTCATCCGGACCGTGCGCGGCGCCGGCTACCGGCTGGAGACCGAGCGGTGAGCCGCCTCTTCGCCTCGGTGCGGGCCCGTGCCACGCTCGCCGCCACCCTCGTGGTCGCCGTCGCCCTCGTCGCGGCCGGCACCGCCGTCCTGCTCTCCCTGCGCTCCAACCTGCTCGGCGAGGCGGGCACCCAGGCGGAGCGCTCCGCGCGGGAGGTGGCGACGGAGCTGGCCGTCGGGACGCCGTACGCGGACCTGTCGCTGGACGTGGACGACCGGCCGGTGCAGGTCGTCGACGACGACGGCGTGCTGGTCGCCGCGAGCGAGGACCTGGAGCGGATCAGCGGCACCGGCGTCGACATGGTGCAGCCGCGGCCCGCCGCCTCCCCGGGCGGGGAGGACGATGACGACGACGATGACGACTCCGGCGTGTCCCTCGACCCCGGTGAGGTCGGCGGACGGATCACCGTCAGCGACGGCTCGGCGACCATCGACGGCGACACGGAGGACTACCGTTTCGCCGCCGTCCCGGTGAAGACCGACGACCGGGGCACGCTCACCGTCTACGCCGGAGCCCCGCTCTCCGCCGAACACGGCGCCGTGAACACCGCGCTGACGGTGATGCTGATCGGCTTCCCGCTGCTGCTCGCGGTCGTGGCGTGGGTGACCTGGCTGGTCACCCGGCGCGCGCTGCGCCCGGTGGAGGGCATCCGGCGCGAGATGGCCGCGATCACCGCCAGCGAGGACCTGGCCCGGCGCGTCCCGGTGCCGGGCACCCACGACGAGGTGGCCAGGCTCGCCACCACCACCAACGAGACGCTGGCCGCCCTGGAGTCCTCGGTGGAGCGGCAGCGCGGCTTCGTCGCCGACGCCTCGCACGAGCTGCGCAGCCCGATCGCGTCGCTGCGCACCCAGCTGGAGGTGGCCGCCGCGCATCCCGAGCTGCTGGATCTGGACGGCGCCGTGGCGGACACCGTACGGCTCCAGCGGCTCGCCGCCGATCTGCTGCTGCTGGCCAGGCTGGACGCGGGGGAGCGGCCCGCCGACGCCCGGGTCGACCTCGCGGCGCTCGCGCGGGAGGCGGCCGAGGGGCGGACCGGGGTGCGGGTGCGGGGGGACGAGGGCGTGGTGAGTGTGGCCGGATCGCGCGGGCAGCTGGGGCGGGTGCTGGCCAATCTGCTGGACAACGCCGAGCGGCACGCCCGCTCGGCGGTGGAGGTGTCCGTGCGGTGGGACGGGGACAGTGCGGTGGTCGCCGTGGCCGACGACGGCGAAGGTGTGCCGGCCGCCGACCGGGAGCGGATCTTCGAGCGGTTCGTACGGCTCGACGACGCCCGCAGCCGCGACGACGGCGGGGCCGGTCTCGGACTGGCCATCGCCCGCGACGTCGCCCTGCGGCACGGCGGCACGCTCACCGTGCACGACGCACCGGCAGGCGGCGCCCTGTTCGAGCTCCGCCTGCCGGGTGCCCGGGCCCGCACGGCCCGGGACGGGTGATCAGGGACGGGTGATCAGGGAAGGGCGATCAGGGACTCAGGGGCGTCCCCGCTGCCCGCGCAGGTGTTCCGCGATGGGCTTGAGCGCCTTGTCCAGCTCCGTCAGGTCCTCCGGGGCCAGCAGGTCGATGAAGTGCCTGCGCACGGAGGCCACGTGGTGCGGCGCGACCTTCCGCATCGTCTCCATGCCGTGCTCGGTGAGGACGGCGAAGAGCCCGCGCCGGTCGGACTCGCAGTTCTCCCGCCGGACCAGGTGGGCGTTCTCCATGCGGGTGATCTGGTGGGAGAGGCGGCTCTTGGACTGCATCGTGGCGGTGGCCAGGTCGCTCATCCGCATTCTGTCGCCCTCCGACTCGGAGAGGTTCACCAGGATCTCGTAGTCGTTCATTGTCAGGCCGAACGGCTGCAGGTCCTTCTCGAGCTGGTGCGTCAACAGCCTGTTGACCTCCAGGTGGGTGCGCCAAGCACACTGCTCCGTATCGGTCAGCCAGCGAGTGGCCGTCTCGGTCTCCATGAATGAAGTCTACCTAAAAGGTTGAAAGGCGAACTAGTGAGGGGTTTTCCGTGACGGTGACGGTGCGCACGCGTTCGATGTCACACTCCGCAGATTACCGCTCACAGCCCGAAGCGGCGCTGGAGGTCCCCCAGCTGTCCGGGAAGTCCCGGTACCCCCGACCGGCCTCCCGGCGCTCCGGGAGCCCCGCCGCCGGGCACCCCCGCCTGCTGCGGAGGAGTCCCCACGGCCTGCTCCGCCATCAGCGCCTCGCTCGACTGCAGCAGCACCGTCCCCGCGCCCACGAACTCGAACTGGTGCTCCTCCCCGGAGGCCCCGCCGAGCCCCGTCATCGCACGTAGACCGCCCAGTAGGCCGGTCATGTACCCGTGGTCGTAGTGGTGGCACGGGGACGGGCAGTCCGCCCAGCCGACCAGGGCCTGCGGGTCCACCCGGATCGGCGGTTCCATGAACACCACCGGACCGTTGGACGCGGCCACGAACTTCCCGGTTCCGATCAGCGTCAGGAAGCCCGGCACGATCGACTGCTTGAGCGCGAGGCTTGGCTGAAAAGCGAGCAGATTGCCCGAGCGAATGGTCAGGTTGCCGTCCTCCAGGTCGAAGGAATTCACGTCGAAGGCCCGGTCGGCGAGGAGCATCTTGCCCGAGCCCTCCGCCACGACCCAGTCGCTCGCGTGCAGAGGCGAATGGAACGACGTGCGCACCAGACGGTCCAGCCGGCCGTGCCCGATCCCGTTGAAGTCGATCGTCCCGTAGTAGGCGATCATCTTCCCCTTCTGCAGGAACCACTGGCTCCCCTTCAACTCCACGCAGAAGGTGTACGCGTTGACGTTGTCGTCGGCCGGCAGCGTCGCCGGGTCGTGGTGGACCGTGCTCACAGCTTCTCCTCCGACGCCTGGACGAACACCGTGCCGCTGCCGCTCAGCTCCAGCTGGAACGCCTCGCCGGAGCCGCGTCCCACCATGTCCCGCCAGCCCAGGGCCGTGGACAGCTTGTTGCGCACGTCGCCGTGGTGGGCGACGTAGGCCTGCGGGTCGACGCGCACCGGGCGCTGCGGGGTGATGGGCACCTCGAAGACGCCCCCGTGGGCCATCACCGCCACCGAGCCGTGGCCCTTGAGGGACGTGGTGAACAGCCCCTGCCCGCTCACCTGGCCCCGCACCATGCCCATGACCCCGCCCTGCGAGCCCAGGAACACCGTGCTCTGCTCCAGGGTGCCCTCGAAGGCGAGAAGGCGGTCCGCCTCCACGTACAGGGTGTCGCCCGACAGGCTGATCACCTGGACGTGGTGGCCGCCGTGCCCGAACAGCACGGTGCCGCTGCCCTCGACGGTCATCAGCGGCGTGTCCTCGTTCGCCACCCGGCGGCCGATCATCGACATGACGCCGCCCTGCCCGCCGCGCAGATTGGGGGTGAAGGACACCTCGCCCTGGTAGGCGAGCATCGCCCCGCGCTGACTGAACAGCCGCTGCCCCGGTGCGACGGTCGCCCGGACCATCTTGGAATTGATCTCCTCGAAGGCCATCTCACACATCCCCCGCGATCGTGTTCCGCTCGCTCGGCTGCACGTACACCAGTCCGTCGCCCTCGAAGCGGATCTGGAAGGCCTCCCCGCCGCCCTCCCCGAGCAGCGTGCGGAAGGTCACACCCGACTGGAAGGACTGCCGCAGGTTCCCCTGGTGCGCCACGTACGCCCCCGGGTCGACGGTCAGCGGGTACTGGGCGCTGACCCGCAGCACCACCGCCGGGCCGTCGGACATGATCGCCGCCTGCCCGTGCCCCTCGATCGTCGTCGTGAACAGCCCGTTGCCCTGCGAGGCGCCGCGCGTGCCCGTGAAACTGGTCCCGGTGCGCAGCCCCGCGTCGGCCGCCAGGAAGTTGCTCGACTCGACGTACAGCTTGTCGCCCTGGAGCCCCACCAGGGTGATCTCCGAGGCCCGGTCCGCGAACCAGCAGGTCCCCTGCCCCCTCACCTCCATCACCGTCATCTGCTCGCCGGTGATCCGCCGGGTCACCATCCCCCGGATGCCCTCACCGCCGCCGCTCAGCTTCTTGAAGGCCATCTCCCCGTCGTACGCGACCATCGAGCCGTTCTTCGCCTTCACGGCGTCTTGGGTCATGTCGACGGCGAGGACCTTGCTGCCTTGAAGTCGGAACATCGCCACGCTGCGAAAGTAGCCCCGTCACGGGTGGACAGAACAGGGCCCACGGGTGGAGAACGACCCTGAGTCCATCCCTTGGGGCATTGTTTGCCACAATGGGCGAACGATTGTGCTTCCGTTCACAAGGCGGACCGCACACCGCCCGCGCCGCCGGCGCATCCCTCCCTTCCGAAGGTGACCCGTGGACCTCAAGACCGCCACCGCCCTCCGCCGCCTCCGCCTGGTCTCGGCACCCGAGGCGATCTCGTTCCTCCTCCTGCTCGTCTGCTCCGTCCTGAAGCGGACCACCGACTTCAACGCGGTCCCGGCGATGGGCATGATCCACGGTGTCCTCTTCGTGCTGTACGTGATCTTCTGGGCCGACGCCTGGAACCGCGCCAAGTGGCCGCTGAAGACCGCCGCCCTCTACTTCGTCCTCTCGGTCCTGCCGACCGGCGGCTTCTTCGCCGAGCGCAAGCTCAAGCGCGAGGCCGAGAGCGCGGTCATCGCCTCCCGCGCCCGCCAGGAAGGGATCGTGGGCGCATGATCGTCGCCTTCTCCGTGACGCCGCTCGGCGTCGGCGAGGACGTGGGGGAGTACGTCGCCGACGCCGTCCGCGTGGTCCGCGAGTCCGGGCTGCCGAACCGCACCGACGCGATGTTCACCTCCGTCGAGGGCGAGTGGGACGAGGTCATGGACGTCGTCCGGCGGGCCGTGGCGGCCGTCGAGGCACGCGCGCCGCGGGTCTCCCTGGTCCTCAAGGCGGACATCCGCCCCGGCGTGACGGACGGCCTCACATCGAAGGTCGAGACGGTCGAGCGCCACCTCGCGGAATGACGCGGCGGTCGTACGCGGCGGGCCGGTGGTATCGAAAGGCGAGACGGGGCTGACCGGCATGTGACCGGCCGGTAAGGTCTCTTGCCGTGCCGAAGCCCCTCAGTCTCTCCTTCGATCCCATCGCCCGAGCCGACGAACTCTGGGCACAGCGCTGGGGCGGTGTGCCCTCCATGGCGGCGATCACCTCGATCATGCGGGCCCAGCAGATCCTGCTGGGCGAGGTCGACGCCGTGGTCAAGCCGTACGGGCTGACCTTCGCGCGCTACGAGGCGCTGGTGCTGCTCACCTTCTCCAAGTCGGGCGAACTGCCGATGTCCAAGATCGGCGAGCGCCTGATGGTGCACCCCACCTCCGTGACGAACACCGTCGACCGCCTGGTGCGCTCCGCCCTGGTGGCCAAGCGCCCCAACCCCAACGACGGCCGCGGCACGCTGGCCACCATCACCGACAAGGGCCGCGAGGTCGTCGAGGCGGCCACCCGCGACCTGATGGCGATGGACTTCGGCCTGGGCGCGTACGACGCCGAGGAGTGCGGGGAGATCTTCGCGATGCTCAGGCCGCTGCGGGTCGCTGCCGGGGACTTCGAGGAGGACTGAGCGCGGGTCGACCGGGCCCGGCGAGTCGCCCGACCCGGTCGAAGATCGCGCGAAACGGGCGGTTACGCTCGGAGCCATGAAAAAAAGCGTGCTGACCCGCTACCGGGTCATGGCGTACGTCACCGGTGTGCTGCTGATCGCCCTGTGCCTCGGCATGATCGCGAAGTACGCCCTGGATCTGGGCGGCGCCGCCGACTTCACCCAGGTCGTCAGCATCGCCCACGGCTGGCTGTACGTGATCTACCTGGTTTTCGCCTTCGACCTGGGCTCCAAGGCGAAGTGGCCGGTGAAGAAGCAGCTCTGGGTGCTGCTCGCCGGGACGGTTCCGACCGCGGCGTTCTTCGTGGAGCGCAGGGTCACCCAGGAGCTGGACGCGAAGGTCGCCGCCGCCGAGGCGCCCGCCCCCGTCAAGGCGTAACCGGCCCCTCACGAGCCGTCCCACCGCCGTACGGACACCCGTACGGCGGTACCCCATCGACATTTACTTGGACGTCCTAGTAAATTTGAAGGCATGGACGCTCATGCCATAGAGGAGGGCCGCCTTCGCTGGCAGGCCCGGTACGACGCGGCGCGCAAGCGCGACGCGGACTTCACCACGCTCTCCGGAGACCCCGTGGAGCCGGTGTACGGGCCCCGCCCGGGTGACGAGTACGAGGGCTTCGAGCGGATCGGCTGGCCGGGCGAGTACCCCTTCACCCGCGGCCTGCATCCGACCGGATACCGGGGGCGTACGTGGACCATCCGGCAGTTCGCCGGGTTCGGCAACGCCGAGCAGACCAACGAGCGCTACAAGATGATCCTCCGCAACGGCGGCGGCGGGCTCTCGGTCGCCTTCGACATGCCGACGCTGATGGGCCGCGACTCCGACGACCCGCGCTCGCTGGGCGAGGTCGGGCACTGCGGGGTGGCCATCGACTCGGCCGCCGACATGGAGGTGCTGTTCCAGGACATCCCGCTCGGGGACGTGACGACCTCCATGACGATCAGCGGGCCCGCCGTGCCCGTGTTCTGCATGTACCTGGTCGCCGCCGAGCGCCAGGGCGTCGACGCCTCCGTGCTCAACGGCACGCTGCAGACCGACATCTTCAAGGAGTACATCGCCCAGAAGGAGTGGCTCTTCCAGCCCGAGCCCCACCTCCGGCTCATCGGCGACCTCATGGAGTACTGCGCGGCCGGCATCCCCGCCTACAAGCCGCTCTCCGTCTCCGGGTACCACATCCGCGAGGCGGGCGCGACGGCCGCGCAGGAGCTGGCGTACACGCTCGCCGACGGCTTCGGATACGTGGAGCTGGGGCTCAGCCGCGGGCTCGACGTGGACGTCTTCGCGCCCGGCCTCTCCTTCTTCTTCGACGCGCACCTCGACTTCTTCGAGGAGATCGCCAAGTTCCGCGCGGCCCGCCGGATCTGGGCCCGCTGGATGCGCGACGTGTACGGGGCGCGGACCGACAAGGCCCAGTGGCTCCGCTTCCACACCCAGACCGCCGGTGTCTCGCTCACCGCGCAGCAGCCGTACAACAACGTCGTGCGCACCGCCGTGGAGGCGCTGGCGGCCGTGCTCGGCGGCACCAACTCCCTGCACACCAACGCGCTCGACGAGACCCTCGCCCTGCCCAGCGAGCAGGCCGCCGAGATCGCCCTGCGCACCCAGCAGGTGCTGATGGAGGAGACCGGCGTCGCCAACGTCGCCGACCCGCTGGGCGGTTCCTGGTTCATCGAGCAGCTGACCGACCGCATCGAGGCCGACGCCGAGAAGATCTTCGAGCGGATCAAGGAGCGGGGGCTGCGCGCCCACCCCGACGGGCAGCACCCCGTCGGGCCGATCACCTCCGGCCTGCTGCGCGGCATCGAGGACGGCTGGTTCACCGGCGAGATCGCCGAGTCCGCCTTCCGCTACCAGCAGTCCTTGGAGAAGGACGACAAGAAGGTGGTCGGCGTCAACGTCCACACCGGCTCCGTCACCGGCGACCTGGAGATCCTGCGGGTCAGCCACGAGGTCGAGCGCGAGCAGGTGCGGGTGCTGGGCGAGCGCAAGGACGCCCGCGACGACGCGGCCGTGCGCGGCGCCCTGGACGCCATGCTGGCCGCCGCCCGCTCCGGCGGCAACATGATCGAGCCGATGCTGGACGCGGTGCGCGCGGAGGCGACGCTGGGCGAGATCTGCGGTGTACTGCGCGACGAGTGGGGGGTGTACACGGAACCGGCGGGGTTCTGAGCCAGGCCGACACCCGCCGGGGGCGCCTCCTACGGCACCGAGGCGCGGAACGTGCGCCGGTACGCCGAGGGGGCGACTCCCGCCTCGGCGGCCAGGTGGCGGCGCAGTGAGGTGGCGGTGGCGAAGCCGACCTCGTGGGCGACCCGTTCCACCGACAGGTCGCTGGACTCCAGCAGGTGCCGGGCCCGCCGCAGCCGCTGCTGGGTCAGCCAGCGGCCGGGACTCAGACCGGTCTCCTCCCTGAAGCGCCGGGCGAAGGTGCGGGTGCTCATCGCCGCGTGCGCGGCCAGCTCGTCCAGGGACAGGGGGCGGCCCAGCCGGTGCAGCGCCCAGTCGCGGGTCGGGCCGGTGCCCGTCCCGCTCGCCGGTGGCACCGGCCGCTCGATGTACTGCGCTTGGCCGCCGTCCCGGTACGGCGGTACGACGCAGCGGCGGGCCACCTGGTTGGCCACCTCGCTACCGTGGTCCTGGCGCACCAGGTGCAGGCAGACGTCGACGCCGCTCGCCGCACCCGCGGAGGTCAGCACGTCGCCGTGGTCGACGAAGAGCACGTCGGCGTCCAGCCGCACCCGGGGGAACAGCTCCCGGAAGTGGTCGGTGAGCGCCCAGTGGGTGGTGGCCCGGCGTCCGTCCAGGAGGCCGGCGGCGGCCAGCAGGAAGGCGCCGGTGCAGATCGACACCAGGCGGGCGCCGGGGCGGACGCGGGCCAGGGCGGCGAGCGCCCGCGGATCCGGCACGGCGGCCGACGCGGCCGTGACGGCGTACGGCGGCACGATCACGGTGTCCGCCCCGGCCAGCACCTCGGGGCCGTGCGCCGGGGTGACGGTCAGGTCCGAGTCGGTGCGCACGGGCCGCCCGTCGACGCTCGCGGACAGCACCTCGTAGCGCCCGTCGGCGGAACCCAGGACCCGGTGCGGGATGCCGAGTTCGAAGGGGTAGACGCCGTCCAGGGCGAGGACGGCGACCTTGTGGGCGCCGGGGCGGGGCGCCGGGCGCATCAGGCGGTCCAGTTCGGCCGCGCGGGCGGCGGCGTCGGCGAGCATGGCAGAAATGTATCGGAGGCTGACCTTCTTGCCATGGTCCGGGCCCGGGCCGGCGGCCAGCATGGGGGCATGACCTCGACGGACACTCCTGAGAAGCCCGCCCCCGTGATGCTCGCCCTGCACCAGACGGCCCTCGGCGGCCCCGAGGTGCTGCGGCCCACCGAACTGCCGCGGCCCGAACCGGGACCGGGCGAGATCCTCGTCGCCGTGCACGCGGCCGGGCTCAACCCCACGGACTTCAAGCACCGCGCACTGAAGATCTTCCTGCCGCCCCCGCCGCTGACCCTCGGCTGGGACGTCTCCGGCACCGTGGTGGAGACCGGCTTCGGCGTCACCCTCTTCCGGCCCGGCGACGAGGTCTTCGGCATGCTGCCCTACCCGCACGGGCACGGCTCGCACGCCGAGTACGTGACCGGACCGGCCCGCGCCTTCGCCGCCAAGCCCGCCGGGACCGACCACGTCCAGGCCGCCGCCCTCCCGCTGGCCGCGCTCACCGCCTGGCAGGCCCTCGTCGACACCGCCGGCCTCCGGGCCGGGCAGCGGGTGCTGATCCACGCGGCGGCCGGCGGCGTGGGCCATCTCGCCGTACAGCTCGCCAAGGAGCGGGGCGCGCACGTCACCGGCACCGCCAGCGCGCCCAAGCACGCGTTCCTGCGCGAACTCGGTGCGGACGCCTGCGTCGACTACCGTTCCGCGGACTTCGCCGACACCGAGGAGCGTTACGACGTCGTCCTCGACACGCTCGGCGGGGAGACCGCCACCCGTTCCGTGGGCGTGCTCCGCCCCGGCGGCATCGTCGTCTCCCTGCTGCCGGGCGACGCGCACACCGGCGCCGCGGCCGAGCGGGCCGGGGTCCGCGCCGTCGTCCTGCTCGTCGAGCACGACCACGCCGGAATGCGCGCCATCGCCGAACTCGTCGAACGGGGGAGCCTGCGCGCCCACGTGTCCGGCACCTTCCCGCTCGCCGAGGGCGCCCGGGCGCACGCCCAGGGGGAGACCGGCCGCACCACGGGCAAGCTGGTCCTCACCGTGCGCTGAGCGGGCCCCGAACCGGCCGCGTCCTACCGGGGCGCGGCCGGTTCCGCGTCGGCCCCGCCGCCCGGGCCGCCGTCTCCGCCGCCCCCGTCGGCGCCGTCGGCGCCGTCGGCGCCGGCCAGGCCCCACAGCAGTACCTGTGTCAGGCCGCGCACCCACTCCTCGTCCGCGGCCCGGGCGCTGACCAGCGTGCGGTGCACCACCGCGCCCGCCACCACGTCGAAGATGAGGTCCGCCGTACGGGCGGCCTCGGCCGCGTCGGTCTCCGGCGGCAGCTCGCCGCGGGCCTGGGCGCGGGCCCTGCCCTCCAGTACCAGGCGCTTCTGCCGTTCGACGATCGAGGTGCGGATGCGCTCGCGCAGCGCGTCGTCCCGCGTGGACTCCGCGACCACCGCCATCAGGCCGCTCCTGGCCTCCGGACGGGCCAGGATCGCCGCGAACTGGAGCACCACGCCCTCGATGTCGGCGGCGAGGGAACCGCGATCGGGTAGCTCCAGTTCGTCGAAGAGCTCCGCCACCGCGTCCACGACCAGCTCGTTCTTGCCCGCCCAGCGGCGGTAGAGCGTCGTCTTGGCAACCCCGGCCCGGGTGGCGACGTCTCCCAGGGTGAGCTTCGACCAGCCGAGGTCGACCAGGGCGGCCCGCGTCGCGGCCAGGATCGCGGTGTCCGCCGCGGCACTGCGCGGGCGCCCGGCACGGCCGGCTGGGGTGCTGCTCTGCATCCCCCGACCTTAACCGGCGGGTAACACGCGGCCGGTCGTGAGACAGATCACCGCGACGGGGTCTGGCGGTGGGGTGTTCCGACGGGCCGTCCTGGCATTACGCTACGACCCGTAGCGAAAGCGCGGGTCCGCCCGCGCCCCAGCGACGACCACGGGCGTGGGGTGGGGACCCGGCGCCGAGCAGCACACACATCGGGCAGTACACAGACCGAACAGCACACATCCGGGCGGGCTTTCGACCCGCTTTTCACACGCGCGCGCCGTACGGGGGAGGATAGACCCATGCAGCCACGGAACATGTCCATGAGCGGGGTCGTCGACCTCGCCGCGGTGAAGCAGGCCCAGGAGGCCAAGGCGAAGGCGGAGCAGGCGCGCGCCGAAGCGGCCCGGACCGGCGGCGCGGGCGCCGTCTCCCCGGCCGACCTCGTCATCGAGGTCGACGAGGCCGGCTTCGAGAGCGATGTCCTGCAGCGGTCCACCGAGGTCCCGGTCGTCATCGACTTCTGGGCCGAGTGGTGCGAGCCCTGCAAGCAGTTGAGCCCGGTCCTGGAGCGGCTCGCCGTCGAGTACAACGGGCGCTTCCTCCTCGCCAAGATCGACGTCGACGCCAACCAGATGCTGATGCAGCAGTTCGGCGTCCAGGGCATCCCGGCCGTGTTCGCGGTCGTCGCCGGACAGGCGCTGCCGCTCTTCCAGGGGGCCGCGGGCGAACAGCAGATCCGGCAGACCCTGGACCAGCTGGTGCAGGTCGGCGAGGAGCGTTTCGGCCTGACCGGTCTCGTCGTCGACCCCGAGGCGGAGCCGGGCGCCGAGCGCCCCGCCGCCCCCGAGCGCCCCGCCGGGCCGCACGACGCGGCCCTCGACGCCGCCGTGCAGGCGATGGACGCGGGCGACCTGGGCGGCGCCGTCCAGGCCTACAAGAACGTGCTGGCCGAGGAGCCGGGCAACACGGAGGCCAAACTGGGCCTGGCCCAGGCCGAGTTGCTCCAGCGGGTGCAGGACGCCGATCCGCAGAAGGTCCGTCAGGAAGCCGCCGACAGGCCGGGCGACGCCCGGGCGCAGATCGCCGCCGCCGACCTGGACCTGGTGGGCGGTCACGTGGAGGACGCCTTCGGGCGCCTCATCGACACCGTGCGCGTCACGGCGGGCGACGACCGGGACGCCGTCCGGCTGCGGCTGCTGGAGCTGTTCGAGGTGGTCGGCGCCGACGACCCGCGGGTGGCCGCGGCGCGCCGGGCGCTCGCGCGCGCCCTGTTCTAGTCGGCTCCGGCCGACGTGGCAGGCGTGGCCGGCGTTTCAAACGCCGCCGACGTGTTGCGTATGTGAAGGAGCTGTCGAAGAGGCGTCACTGCGGCCGCGCTTTACCAAAACTTGGTAATCGCGGCCGCTGTTACTGCCAGTAAGTCGAGGGCGTCGATCTGTCGGACTCTGTCCATCGATCAATAGTTTTGTTCCGCCCTCTTGGCACACCCAGCGTCGCCGTTCGGGCCCGGTGCGTCGTCCCGCGGTCACGCGGCCGCTACTAGCCAGTAACGAACCCCCTTGTGCCGACGGCGAGAATGCACCACGATCGGCGACGCTCGGTCCATTCCCGTACCCCGACAGCCGGTCGGGTCGCGGGGGTTCCTGGGTCCCCACCGAGCAGGGCCGGCGGCAGTGGTGCCGGCCCTTGGGCAGGGGGGTCTTCGCTCATCCGGCGAAGCCTGTCCAGCAGGGTTGTGCGTGATGCGTGTCAGGCGCGACCAGTGGTTGTCGCTCGGGGGTGATCGCCGGTTGTTCGGGCGCGTGGTACGTGCCGCCGAGGACAGGCGCTCTCCTTCCCGAGGACGTAGCACTTCTCCCATCCCTGCCGGGCCGAGTCGCCGACTGGCGACGGGGCCGAGGCCAGGAGATGTACGTCCGAGAAGGAGGAAATATGGAGTCCCAGGTGCGTGGCGGGACCAGATGGAAGCGGTTCGCTGTGGTGATGGTGCCCAGCGTCGCCGCGACGGCGGCGATAGGCGTCGCGCTCGCGCAGGGCGCTCTCGCCGCGTCGTTCAGTGTGTCGGGTCAGTCGTTCAAGGTGACCGCCGACCGGCTCGAGGGCACAGGCTTCTCGCAGTACGGAGCCTACGACGAGGGCGTGAACGGCAATCACGCCGTGGCCGTTTCGGCGTTTGATTCCGCCACGATCAAGAAGATGTGCCAGTCGGTCGTCACCCCGAACATTCCGCTGATCGGCACCGTCACCTTGAGGCTGGAGGCAGGTGACAGCGAGGACGAAGACAAGCAGGTTCACGCCAAGCAGCTCTACATCGATGTCCAGGACCTCCAGGCGGACGCCACGTTCAAGGACATCGACATCGGCGTGGCGGCCGGGGCGATCGACAAGGGTCCCCGCATCAAGAGCGGTGACCACGCCAGTCCGGGTGGCTTCTCCCAGCAGGCGAAGTCGGCCGTGCTGACCGACGTGAAGCAGACCGCGTGGGCGACCACGGCCGGTACCTTCCAGCTCAGCGGGCTGCACATGTCGCTGAAGAAGGGCTCCGGCGAAGGCGTCGAGTGCTACTGAGCCCTCGCTGACGGGCGGGGGCCGGCCGCGCTCCCGCCCGTCAGTCCACCGGGCCGCCTTGCTACGAGGCGGCCCGCATCATCACCACAGCAATGCTGTACCAGGGAGCTGTTTTTCATGAGCGCCGAGACTCCTGCCGCAGCCGGCCAGTTCACCCGTCGGAGGCTGCAGTTCCGAGGCTGGCGGGGTGCCAGGCCCTTCTGGGCCGGTCTGCTCGTCCTGCTCGGGGGCTTCCCGATCATGTACTTCCCGTATGCGCACCTGAAGTTCGGGAACCTGACGGTGGCCATGTCCACCACGGCCGGTGCCGGCTCTCTGATCATCGGCGTGCTGCTGGTGGTCCTCGGCATCAGCCTCTGGTTCCAGAAGCACGTGCGGGTCTTCGCAGGCGTCGCGGCGATTCTGCTCTCCCTGGTGTCCATTCCCGTCGCCAACTTCGGTGGCTTCATCATCGGCTTCATGCTCTCGCTCGTCGGCGGGGCCCTGGCCGTGGCGTGGGCGCCGGGGGAGCCGGTCGGGTCGGGGTCGGCCAAGTTCGACCAGGGTGAAGGCGGCGGCTCCGAGAGCTTGGGGGGCGACGCGGCTTCCTCCCAGTCCCTGAGCGCACCCGGGGGCGACGATCTGTCAGGAACGAGCCCGGCCAACGGGGCGAACGGGAGGCACAGTGCCGGCTGACGAGGTGAAGCCCGGGATGGACGAGGAGACATCCCGTGCGAGAACGGGGCCACGTCACGCGGCGCCCAGGAAGCCACTGTTCACCAGGTTCCATGTGCCCACCGGCAAAGCGATAGCCCTGGCGGCGATGCCCACGGCGGTCCTCATGGGGCTTGGGTTCACACCGACCCTCGCCCTCGCGGACGGGAACGACCAGGGCACGCCGTCGTCCAACAGCCTGACGGCGGACGAGTACAAGGCCTGTGTCGAGGCCATGGCGGACGCCGAGAAGGACGCGTCCGAGTCGCCCGAACCGTCGCCCTCCGCGACCGACGACGGCAAGCAGGACGAGACGGAGCCCAGCCCCTCGCCATCGGACGGGGACACGGGCAAGAAGCCGGGCACGGACGAGGACGCGTCCTCTTCGTCGGATTCAGGTTCCGACGACAAGGGCGACAGGGACGGCACGGCCGCCGGTGACAAGGCCGACGTCAGCGACAAGTCCGAGCCCGCTCCGAGCCCCTCCGCGTCCGAAGGTCAGGAATCGGTCGGTGCGAGCGCCGCCGAGCCTTCCCCCTCCGAGTCGGAGAAGGGCGGCTTGCTGGAGGGCATCGGCGACGCCATAGAGGGCATCTTCACCGGTGGCAAGAAGGCCGAGGAGACCCCGAGCCCGACGCCGACCCCCTCGGCGTCCCAGAGCGCCGGCGACGACGCGTCCGACGTCGTGAAGGAGACCACCGACAAGGTCACCGGCACGGTGAAGGACACCGTGGACGGCGCGACCGACGCGGCGTCGAAGGCGGCCGAGGACACCAAGGACACGGTGGACAAGGCCACGGAGGACGCCGAGAAGGCCGCGGAGAAGGCCAAGGACGAGGCCACCGCCTCGCCCAGCGCCAGCCCGTCCGAGAGCGCCGCGGTGGACCCGGAGGACTGCCCGACCGCCACCGACGACGAGGGCGGGGTCGACAACACCCTGCCCGTGCCGGAGGACCCCTGGTACCTGGAGGCCAGCTCACTCACCCTGAAGGGTGCCTCCTACAAGGGCGTCGTCGAGGTGAAGACGGCCAGCGGGGCGACGAAGAAGGTCCTGAAGTACGTCATCTCCAAAGGCACCGACATCGGCGATCTGCACCAGATCGTCAAGGACGACACGACCGGCAAGACTCACCACGTCCAGGCGGCCAAGGGCTCCACGTCCACGATCCGCGACGGCGACACGGTCATGTACACCGAGAGTATTTCGGGCAACCTGCTCGGGCTGATCCCGATCACCTTCGACCCGGAGAACCCGCCGCCGTTGGACATCCCGCTGATCTACTTCACCAACGTGAAGGTGGTGCAGGCCGGCCAGTTCGGCGGCACCCTGCACGTTCCCGGGCTGCACCAGTACATCACCGGCTGAGAACGCGGCGGCGAGCCACAACCGCCGAGGGCGCCCCCACGAAAGGGGGCGCCCTCAGTGCGTACCACCGGGAGACAGGGAGGGGGCGGTCAGCCGCGTCGCGTCTCGCCCAGGTGGAGGACTCGCACCATGTTGGTGGTGCCGGGCACGCCGGGGGGCGAACCGGCGGTGATCACGACGATGTCGCCGTCGCTGAACCGGCCGAGGCGGGCCGTCTCCTGGTCCACCAGGTCGACCATCTCGTCCGTGGTGTTCACCAGCGGCACCACGTGCGGCTCCACTCCCCAGCTGAGCGCCAGCTGGTTGCGGGTGGACTCGTCGGTGGTGAAGGCGAGGATCGGCTGGGCCGCGCGGTAGCGGGAGAGCCGGCGGGCGGTGTCGCCGGACTGGGTGAAGGCCACCAGGCCCTTGCCGCCCAGGAAGTCGGCGATCTCGGCGGCCGCACGGGCCACCGAACCGCCCTGCGTGCGCGGCTTCTTGCCCGGCACCAGCGGCTGGAGGCCCTTGGAGAGCAGCTCCTGCTCGGCGGCGGTGACGATCTTCGACATCGTCTTGACGGTCTCGATCGGGTACGCGCCCACCGACGACTCCGCCGACAGCATGACCGCGTCGGCGCCGTCCAGGATCGCGTTGGCCACGTCGGAGGCCTCGGCGCGGGTCGGCCGGGAGTTGGTGATCATCGACTCCATCATCTGGGTCGCCACGATCACCGGCTTGGCGTTGCGCCGGCACAGCTCGATCAGGCGCTTCTGCACCATGGGGACCTTCTCGAGCGGGTACTCGACGGCCAGGTCGCCGCGGGCGACCATCACGCCGTCGAACGCCATCACGACGTCCTCCATGTTGTCGACCGCCTGGGGCTTCTCCACCTTGGCGATCACCGGGACCCGGCGGCCCTCCTCGTCCATGACGCGGTGCACGTCGTCGACGTCCTTGGCGTCCCGGACGAAGGAGAGGGCAACCAGGTCGCAGCCCATGCGCAGCGCGAACCGGAGGTCCTCGACGTCCTTGTCGCTCAGCGCGGGGACGTTGACCGCCGCGCCGGGCAGGTTGATGCCCTTGTGGTCGGAGATGACGCCGCCCTCGATGACGATCGTCTTCACCCGGGGCCCCTCGACCTCGGTGACCTTCAGCTCGACGTTGCCGTCGTTGATGAGCACCTGGTCGCCCTTGGTGACATCACCGGGCAGGCCCTTGTACGTCGTGCCGCAGATCGTCCTGTCGCCCGGGACGTCCTCGGCGGTGATGGTGAACTCGTCACCGCGCACCAGCTCGACGGGACCCTCCGCGAAGGTCTCCAGGCGGATCTTCGGGCCCTGCAGGTCGGCGAGGACACCGATGGCCCTGCCGGTCTCCTTGGCGGCGGCCCGGACCCGGTCGTAACGGCCCTGGTGCTCGGCGTGGCTGCCATGGCTGAAGTTGAAGCGGGCCACGTTCATGCCGGCTTCGATCAGCGTGACGAGCTGCTCGTGGGAGTCGACCGCGGGGCCGAGAGTACAGACGATTTTCGAACGGCGCATGGGTGCCATCCTATCGGTTTGTTTCGGCGCGGAATATTCCGTCTGGCGGAAAATACAAAAGGGCGGGATGCCGCTCAGGTGAGATGGGGATTTCCCGATTCAATTACCAGCGCGTAGGTCTGTGTCGCGATCTCCATTTCCTCGTCCGTCGGTACCACCGCCACCGCCACCCGCGCCCCCGCGGGCGAGATCAGCCGGGCTCCGTCGCCGCGTACGGCGTTCAGCCCGCCGTCGACCGCCAGGCCGAGCCCCTCCAGTCCGGCCACGGCCGCCTCGCGCACCGGCGCCGAGTTCTCCCCGACCCCCGCCGTGAACGCCACCGCGTCCACGCGTCCGAGAACGGCGTAATAGGCGCCGATGTACTTCTTGAGCCGGTGAATGTAGATGTCGAAGGCCAGCCCCGCCTGCTCGTCGCCCTCGTCCACCCGGCGGCGGATCTCCCGCATGTCGTTGTCACCGCACAGACCGAACAGACCGCTCCTCTTGTTGAGAAGAGTGTCGATCTCGTCGGGGGACATTCCGCCAACACGCATCAAATGGAAGATGACGGCCGGGTCCATGTCTCCCGACCGCGTACCCATCACGAGCCCCTCCAAGGGCGTCAGCCCCATGGAGGTGTCCACGCACCGGCCGCCCCGCACGGCCGAGGCGGACGCCCCGTTGCCCAGGTGCAGCACGATCACGTTCACGTCCTCCGGCGCCCTGCCCAGCAGCCGCGCGGTCTCGCGGGAGACGTACGCGTGCGAGGTGCCGTGGAAGCCGTAGCGGCGGATGCGGTACCGGTCGGCGATCTTCGGGTCGATCGCGTAGCGCGCCGCGGCCGCTGGCATCGTCGTGTGGAACGCGGTGTCGAAGACCGCCACCTGGGGCAGGTCGGGACGGAGCGCCTGCGCGGTGCGGATGCCGGTGAGGTTGGCCGGGTTGTGCAGCGGAGCGACCGGGATCAGCCGCTCGATCTCGGTCAGCACGTTCTCGTCGATGAGAGTGGGCTCGCTGAAGAACTCGCCGCCGTGCACCACCCGGTGCCCGATCGCGGCCAGCTCCGGGGAGTCCAGGCCCAGACCGTCCCGGCCCAGCTCGGCGGCGACCGCCTTCAGGGCCGCCTCGTGGTCGGCGATCGGGCCCTCCTGCTCCCGGCTGGCGCCCGTGGCCACCAGGGTGTGCTTCAGCCGCGACGTCCGCTCGCCGATGCGCTCGACCAGACCGGCCGCCAGCCGCTCCCCGTCGCGCATGTCGATCAGCTGGTACTTCACCGACGAGGAGCCGGAGTTGAGGACGAGGACACGCGTGGAGCTCACTGGGCGGACGCCTTCTCGGTCGGGGACTGCTGGGCCTGGATCGCCGTGATGGCGACGGTGTTGACGATGTCCTGCACGAGCGCGCCCCGGGACAGGTCGTTGACCGGCTTGCGCAGACCCTGGAGCACCGGGCCGACCGCGATGGCGCCGGCCGAGCGCTGCACCGCCTTGTACGTGTTGTTGCCGGTGTTCAGGTCGGGGAAGATCAGCACGCTGGCCTGCCCGGCGACCGCCGAACCGGGCAGCTTGGTCGCGGCGACCGACGGCTCGACCGCCGCGTCGTACTGGATCGGCCCCTCGATGCTCAGGTCGGGGCGGCGCGAGCGGACCAGCTCGGTGGCCTCGCGCACCTTGTCGACGTCCGCGCCGGAACCGGACGTGCCGGTCGAGTACGACAGCATCGCGATCCGCGGCTCCACCCCGAACCGCGCCGCCGTCGACGCCGACTGGGCGGCGATGTCGGCGAGCTGCTCCGCGTCCGGGTCCGGGTTGACCGCGCAGTCGCCGTAGACCAGCACCTTGTCGGCCAGGCACATGAAGAAGACGGAGGAGACGATGGCGGCGTCCGGCTTCGTCTTGATGATCTCGAAGGCCGGGCGGATGGTCGCCGCCGTCGAGTGCACCGACCCCGACACCATGCCGTCGGCGAACCCTTCCTGCACCATCAGCGTGCCGAAGTAGTTCACGTCGGAGACCACGTCGTACGCCAGCTCCACGGTCACGCCCTTGTGGGCGCGCAGGGCGGCGTACTTCTCGGCGAAGGAGTCGCGCAGCTCGCTGGCGGCCGGGTCGATCAGCTCGGCACCGGCCAGGTCGATGCCCAGGTCGGCGGCCTTCTTGCGGATCTGCTCGACCGGACCGAGCAGCGTCAGCTCGCACACGCCCCGGCGCAGCAGCACCTCCGCCGCGTGCAGCACCCGCTCCTCGGTGCCCTCCGGCAGGACCACCCGGCGCAGGGCGGAGCGGGCCTGCTCCAGGAGCTTGTGCTCGAACATCATCGGCGTGACGCGGTCGCTGCTGGGCGCGGAGACCCGCTTGTTCAGCTCGGCGGTGTCGACGTACCGCTCGAAGAGGCCGAGGGCGGTCTCCGCCTTGCGCGGGGTGGCCGCGCCCAGCTTGCCCTCCAGGGAGAAGAGCCGCTCGGCGGTGGGAAAGCTGGTGCCCGGCACCGAGAGCACCGGCGTGCCGGGGGCCAGCCGGGCGGCGAGGGTGAGGATGCCCTCGCCGGGCACCTCGTTCAGCGTCAGCAGTACCCCGGCTATCGGCGGGGTGCCGGCGCTGTGCGCGGCCAGCGTGCCGATCACCAGGTCGGCGCGGTCGCCGGGCGTGATCACCAGGCAGCCCGGGGTCAGCGCGGCCAGCAGGTTGGGCAGCATGGCCCCGCCGAAGACGAAGTCCAGCGCGTCGCGCGCCAGCCCGGAGTCGTCGCCGAGGACGATCCCGGCGCCCAGGGCGTGCGCGATCTGGGAGACCGTCGGCGCGGAGAGGGCGGGCTCGTCCGGCACCACCCAGCACGGCACCGGCAGCCGGTGCGCGAGCCGCTCGGCGATCTCGTCCCGGTCCTCGCGCGCGACCCGGTTGGTCACCATGGCCAGCACGTCGCAGCCGAGGCCGTCGTAGGCGCGGAAGGCGTTGCGGGTCTCCGCGAGCACCGACTCGGCGCTCTGCCGGCGGCCGCCGACGACGGGGAGGACGGAGGCGCCGAACTCGTTGGCGAGCCGCGCGTTCAGCGACAGCTCGTCCGGGAACTGGGTGTCGGCGTAGTCGGTGCCGAGGACGAGGACGACGTCGTAGTCCCGCGCGACCAGGTGGAAGCGGTCGACCAGCGCGGACACCAGCTCGTCCACGCCCTGTTCGGCCTGGAGGAGGGAGGCCTCCTGGTAGTCCATGCCGTAGACCGTCGCGGGGTCCTGCGAGAGCCGGTAGCGGGCGCGCAGCAGTTCGAAGAGCCGGTCCGGCCCGTCGTGCACCAGGGGACGGAAGACGCCGACCCGGTCGACCTGCCGGGTCAGGAGTTCCATGACCCCCAGCTCGACGACCTGGCGGCCGTCGCCGCGGTCGATACCGGTCACGTACACGCTGCGCGTCACGCGTGCTCTCCGTTTCGTAGGGGTGAGCGGAATCCTCTTGACAGTACCCCCGGCGATGGTTAAGGCGCCCGTCAGCAACCACCGCCGCCCGGGCCGTGGAACAATTGAATCGGCTCACCGGTGTCAACAGCGAGCAGGAGACACAGCACGATGCGTATCGGAGTTCTCACCGCAGGCGGCGACTGCCCCGGCCTGAACGCAGTGATCCGGTCGGTCGTGCACCGAGCGGTGGACAACTACGGCGACGAGGTCATCGGCTTCGAGGACGGCTACGCGGGACTGCTGGACGGCCGTTACCGCACCCTCGACCTCAACGCCGTGAGCGGCATCCTGGCCCGCGGCGGCACCATTCTCGGCTCCTCCCGCCTGGAGCGCGACCGGCTCCGCGAGGCCTGCGAGAACGCCTCGGACATGATCCAGAACTTCGGCATCGACGCCCTGATCCCGATCGGCGGCGAGGGCACCCTCACGGCCGCCCGGATGCTGTCCGACGCCGGGCTCCCGGTGGTCGGCGTGCCGAAGACCATCGACAACGACATCTCCTCCACCGACCGCACCTTCGGCTTCGACACCGCCGTCGGTGTCGCGACCGAGGCCATGGACCGGCTCAAGACCACCGCCGAGTCCCACCAGCGCGTGATGGTCGTCGAGGTCATGGGCCGGCACGCCGGCTGGATCGCCCTGGAGTCCGGCATGGCCGCCGGTGCCCACGGCATCTGCCTGCCCGAGCGTCCCTTCGACCCCGCCGACCTGGTCAAGATGGTCGAGGAGCGCTTCTCCCGCGGCAAGAAGTTCGCCGTCGTCTGCGTCGCCGAGGGCGCCCACCCCGCCGAGGGCTCCATGGACTACGGCAAGGGCGCCATCGACAAGTTCGGCCACGAGCGCTTCCAGGGCATCGGCACCGCGCTCGCCTTCGAGCTGGAGCGCCGGCTCGGCAAGGAGGCCAAGCCGGTCATCCTCGGCCACGTCCAGCGCGGCGGCGTACCGACCGCGTACGACCGTGTCCTCGCCACCCGCTTCGGCTGGCACGCGGTGGAGGCCGCGCACCGGGGAGACTTCGGCCGGATGACGGCGCTGCGCGGCACCGACGTCGTGATGGTGCCGCTGGCGGAGGCGGTCACCGAGCTGAAGACGGTCCCGAAGGACCGGATGGACGAGGCGGAGTCGGTCTTCTAGACCCTCTTCCAGACCCTGGATCTCCAGACCTCCGACCCGCTTACGGGTGCTTCTCGACCGCCGTCCAGAAGTGGTCCACGATCCGGTCGAGGAAGTCCCGGCCCCCGGCGCTCGAGTCGGGGGCGCCGCCGCCCCAGCTGAGGGTGGCGGCCATCCGCCCCTGGTAGTCCTGGTGCAGCACCTGGAGCACGTTCTCCAGGACGCGCCGGTCCAGCGGTGCCAGCTTGGCGATCGGGCGCACACACCCCTGCCAGCGGGTGGTCACCGCGCTCGTCAGCAGGTCGGCCAGCTTCTCCTCGCGCCCCGTGACGGTCACGAAGTCGGGCAGCGTGAGACCGAGCACGTCGGCGAGCTGGGCCGACTGGCGGTCGGTGCCGCGCCAGTCGTCCGCCTCCTCCATCCGCAGGTAGGCCGGGAGCCCGAGGCCGACCGCGCGGGCCACGTCCTCGGGTGCCAGACCGCGGGCGACGCGGTGCTCGCGCAGGGACTGCGGCCGCCCGATCAGCTCACCGGGCGAGCACCACAGCACCCCGGCGAGCGCGGTCAGCTCCGGCCCCTCGGGGAAGGCGGTCCCCCGCTCCCAGGCGATGACGAGGTCGGGGGAGACGTACGGCAGCCCGTACGAGACCCGGATGCCGTGGGCGACGTGCTCGGGTCCCATGTTGAGGGCGGCACGCAGCCGGCGGGCGGCGAGGGCGTTGAACGGAGGGCCCGACTGACTCGGGCCGGGTGAGGGTCGGCGCACGCGCCACACCGTAGGGGTCCGCGGCGATGCTGACTACGGGCTGTTCGGCCAGCGATACGGATTGTAGGAACGTACGGGGGCGCGGCTCACCCTTTGACCGCCCCGCCCAGCGCGAAGCCGCCGCCCAGCCGCCGGGAGATCAGCACGTACAGCAGCACGACCGGCGTGGAGTAGACGATCGAGAACGCCGCCAGCTGTCCGTACGCCACCATGCCCCGGTTGCCGAAGAAGTCGTTGATGCTGACCGAGGCGGGCATCTGGTCCGGGGAGAGCAGCAGCATGAAGGGGACGAAGAAGTTCCCCCACATCATCACGAACGAGAACACCGTCACCACCGCCACCCCCGGCCCCATCAGCGGCAGCACGATCCGCAGCAGCGACTGGAACGACGACGCCCCGTCCGTCCACGCCGCCTCCTCCAGTTCCTTCGGGACCCCGTCCATGAAGTTCTTCATCAGCCAGATCGCGAAGGGCAGTTGCGAGGCGGCGAAGAAGAAGATCGTCCCCTGCATGGTGTCGATCATGTTGACCCGCACGAACAGGGCGTAGACCGGCACCATGATCGCCGTGATCGGCAGGCTGGTCGCGAACAGGATGGTGAGCAGGAAGGGCCGGTTCAGCCGCGACCGGAAGCGGGAGAGCGGATACGCGGCGAGCACCGCGCACACCACCGTCAGCAGCGTCGCCCCGCCGCACAGGATCAGGCTGTTGAGCAGCGGGGTGAAGGTGATCTCCGGGGTGAGGATCGCGTCGAAGTTGTCCAGCGTCACCCCGTCGGGGACCTTGACCCGCAGGCTCGCGTGCGGGTCGAGGGCGGACAGCACCACCCAGGCCAGCGGCAGCACGAACGCCGCGGCCGCCACCAGCAGCCCGGCGTCGGCGGCGGTGCGGCGCCGGTTGCGCCGGGAGGCGGGGGTATGGGCCATCTCAGACCTCCGTCCGCAGCAGGCGCAGGTACACGACCGAGAACAGCGAGCCGATCAGCAACAGCAGCAGCGCCACCGCCGTGCCGTACCCGATCAGACTGTTCTGGAAGGCCTGCTCGTACATGAACAGCGGCAGCGTCTGGCTCTTGCCGCTCGGCCCGCCCCGCGTCATCACCCAGATCAGCCCGAAGACCGACAGGGTCTGCAGCGTGTTGAGCATCAGGTTGGTGCCGATGGAGCGCCGGATCATCGGCAGCGTGATGTGCCACATCCGGCGCCAGCCGCTCGCGCCGTCGACCTCGGCGGCCTCGGTGACCTCCTTGGGGATCTCGTTCAGCGCGGCCGAGTACACCAGCATCGAGAACGCCGTGCCCCGCCACACGTTGGCGAAGGACACCGCCAGGATCGGCAGCGTGAACAGCCAGTTCTGGGAGGGCAGGTGGAGCCAGTCCAGGATGGCGTTGAGGGTGCCCTCGCGCCGGAAGAAGGCGTAGAGCAGGAAGCCCGCCACCACCTCCGGCAGCACCCAGGCCGTGACAACGATGCCACCGGTGAGCGTGCGGACCGGCTTCGACGCCCGCTGCATCAGCGAGGCCAGGGCGAGCCCCAGCGTGTTCTGCCCGATCAGCGAGGACAGCACGGTGAACACCAGGGTCAGCCATACGGCGTTGAGGAACGCCTCGTCCTTGAAGGCGCGGGTGAAGTTGTCGAACCCGACGAAGGACTCCTGGGCCTGCCCGGTGAGCTGGAGGTCGGTGAAGGCGATGACGACGCAGTAGACGATCGGACCGGCGAGGAAGAGCAGCAGCAGGACGACGGCGGGGGAGACGGGCAGTGCGCGGATGAGGGAGCGCCGGACGCTGCCGGGCCGGGTGCTGGAGGCCGGAGACGCGGACGCCTTCCGCACCTCTGGCCCGGCGTGCTCCGGCGCGGTGGCCGTCACTTGCTCACCACCTGGTTGTCGGTGGCCTCCTTGAGCGCCTCGTCGTAGCCGCGCGCCGCCTCCTCGACCGACTTGTCACCGGTCGTCACGCCCTCCATGGCCTCCTGGATGGCGACGGACACCTTCGGGTACGCCGGGTAGGCGGGCCGGTAGTGGGTGTCGGCGACGAGGTCGGTGAAGAACTTGATGCCGGGCTGGGCGTCGACGTAGGCGGGGTCGGCGGCGACGTCCTCGCGGACGGAGATGCCGGAGTTGGCGACGTACCACTTCTGGGCGTTCGCCTTGGTCTGCATGGTCTTGATGAACTCGAAGGCGAGATCGGGGTTGCTTGCCTTGGCCGGGATGGCCCAGGTCCAGCCGCCCGACATGCTCACCCGCCCCGGGGCCTGCCCGTTCTGGGTCGGCATGGCGGCGAGCCCCAGCTCCTTCGACCACTCGGGCCACTCGTGCCCGCTGCCCTCCAGCCAGTCCTGCGGCAGCCAGGAGCCGTCGAGAGCGATCCCGAGCTTGCCCTGCGGCAGCAGCTCCCCGCGCACCTTGGTGCCGAAGTTGGGATCGAGCGCGTCGGAGACCTCGGGGCCGAGCTTCTCCTTGTACACGGTCTCGACGAAGGCCAGGGAGTCCTCGAACCCCTGCCCCGCCGTGATCCACTTCTTGCTGCCCTTGTCGTACAGCGGATCGGAGCCGCCGTCCCCCGTGCCGTACAGCAGCATCTCGAAGCCCTGCATGGTCGCGGCCTCGCCGGCGGGCTTGCCGGTGTAGACGTTGATCGGGGTGACGCCGGGAACCTTCTCCTTGATGGTGCGGGCGGCGTCGAGAACCTCGTCCCAGGTCTTCGGCTGCCAATCGGCGGACAGCCCCGCCTTGGCGAACACGTCCTTGCTGAACCAGAGTCCCCGGGTGTCCGTCCCGTCCGGCACGCCGTACGTCTTGCCGTCCTCGCCCTTGGCCGCGGCCTTCGCCGTGTCGATGAACTGGTCCCAGTCCTTCCACTCGGCCAGGTAGTCGTCGAGCGGTTTCAGATACCCGCTGGTGATGTCGGAGTTGATGAGGAACGTGTCCTCGTAGACCAGGTCGGGTGCGGTCTTGGGGGAGCGGAGCATCTGCTGGAGCTTGGTGTAGTACTCCGAGTCCGGCGCCTTGATGGGGATGAGTTCGACCTTCTTCCCCGGGTTGGCCTTCTCGAACTGCTTCTTGATGTCGCCGAGGTAGGTGTCCATCACCTTGATGGAGTTGTCCGTCGACTGCTTGAAGGAGACCTTCACCGTGTCCGGATCGCTGCCGGAGCCGCTTGAGCACGCGGCGAGCGAGGTCGAGGCGAGCGCGGTGAGGGTGAACAGGGCGGTGAACCGGACGGTGGGACGCACGGGCATGACCTCCTACGGGCACACGACACTGTGGCCTGGACGGCTGCGTGGCGAACGTAAGAGGAATGGTCTAGTCAGGTCAATGCGTGTGCGCGGGATTACCCCTGGAGGAGGTGATCGGCCTTCCCGGCCTTGATGTCCCGGATGAGCGCGCGGAGGGCTTCGCCGGTGTCGTCGGGCTCTCGGTCCTGGAGGCGCTTGTCGTGGCGGGGCTCGCCTCACAGATCGCTTGGTACACGAAGGCGGCGTGAGCGGTCCCCTTGGCGTACGGCTCACCGGCCCCGCACCCACCGGTACACCAACTCCGGCCGCCCCACCTGACCGTACTGCGGGCTCCGGCCCGCCCGGCCCGCGTCCACCAGGTGTTCCAGGTAACGGCGGGCCGTGATGCGGGAGATGCCCACCGCCTCGGCGACCCCGGCCGCCGTGAGGCCCTCGGAGGAGCCGCGCAGGGCGCCCGTCACGCGTTCCAGGGTCGGGCCGCTCAGGCCCTTGGGCAGGGCCGCCGGGCCGGGGGCGCGCAGGGTGGCCAGGGCGCGGTCCACCTCGTCCTGGCCGCTGGCCTCCCCGGCGGTGCCCCGGAACTCCGCGTAGCGGACCAGGCGGTCGCGCAGGGTGGCGAAGGTGAAGGGCTTCAGGACGTACTGGACGACGCCCAGCGACACCCCCTCGCGCACCATCGTCAGGTCCCGTGCCGACGTCACCGCTATCACGTCGGTGTGGTGTCCCGCCGCGCGCAGCGACCGGGCCAGCTGGAGTCCGTGCACGTCCGGCAGGTGCAGGTCGAGCAGGAGCAGGTCGACCGGCGTGCGGTCCAGCATGCGGCGGGCCTCCGCACCCGTGTGCGCCTTGCCGACCGCGACGAACCCCGGCACCCGGCCGACGTACATCACGTGCGCGTCGGCGGCGACCGGGTCGTCCTCGACGACCAGGACCCGGATGGGCTGCGCGGCGGTGCTCATACGGCACCCCCGGGGTGAGCCGTCGCGCCGGGGCGGCGGATTCCGTGAGCCGCACGGTGCGCGTCGGCGGCGATCGGGCGACCCGCGCCGACCGGGACGGCCCCCATGGTCCGTGGCCGTCTCACACCGCACCCCCGGAGCCCGGTCTGCCGCCCGCCACCGCGGCCTCGGTCGCACCGCCGCCCCCGGCAGCCCCCAGCGGCAGCCGGGCCTCGAAGCGGGCGCCGCCGCCCTCCGCCTCCGCCACGGTCAGGGTGCCGCCGTGCCGCCGCACCGCCTGCCGGACCAGGGCGAGGCCCAGGCCGCGTCCGCCCTCCCCGGCCGGCTTGGTCGAGTAGCCCCGCTGGAAGACCAGGTCGGCGTGGGCGGGATCGACCCCGGCGCCGGTGTCCGACACCCGCAGCACCAGCTCGGAGCCGCCGGAACCGGCACCCTCCGTGCCCTCCGTGTACGCCGCCACCGTCACCCGCGACGGCACCGCCCCCTGCGCCGCGTCCACCGCGTTGTCCACCAGGTTGCCCAGGATCGTCACCAGGTCCCGGGCGGGCAGCGACGGCGGCAGCAGTCCGTCGTCCAGTCGGCTGTCCTGCGACACCACCAGCTCCACTCCCCGCTCGTTGGCCTGCGCCGTCTTGCCCAGCAGCAGCGCCGCGAGCACCGGCTCGCCCACCGCCGCCACCACCTGGTCGGTGAGGGCCTGTGCCAGTTCCAGCTCCGCCGTGGCGAACTCCACGGCCTCCTGCGCCCGTCCCAGCTCGATCAGCGAGACGACCGTGTGCAGCCGGTTCGCCGCCTCGTGCGCCTGCGAACGCA
Source organism: Streptomyces sp. NPDC059906 (assembly GCF_042730645.1). Taxonomy (NCBI): domain Bacteria; kingdom Bacillati; phylum Actinomycetota; class Actinomycetes; order Kitasatosporales; family Streptomycetaceae; genus Streptomyces; species Streptomyces sp. NPDC059906. The sequence goes on along the minus strand of NZ_JBHWKU010000024.1, from coordinate 12,176 downwards.
GCGCCTGGGTGAAACCGCGCTCCGAGTTCAGCTCGCCCGTCAGCGACTGCAGCTCCGTCACGTCCCGCAGTGTCACCACCGTGCCCCGGCGCTCACCGCCGGAGACCGGGGAGGTGTTCACCACCAGCACTCGGTCGGCCGCAAGGTGCACCTCGTCCACCCGCTGCTCCGACGCCAGCAGTGCCCCCGTCAGCTGCGACGGCAGGCCCAGGTCCGCCACCGAGGCGCCGACCACGTCACCGCGCACGCCGAGCAGCTCCCGTCCGCCGTCGTTGATCAGCGCGACACGGTACTGCCCGTCCAGCATCAGCAGCCCCTCCCGCACCGCGTGCAGCGCCGCCTGATGGTAGTCGTGCATCCGGCTCAGCTCGTCCGCGTTCATCCCGTGGGTGTGCCGGCGCAGCCGCGCGTTGATCACGTACGTACCGACCGCGCCGAGCAGCAGTGCCCCGGCCGCCACCCCCGACAGGGCCGTGAGCTGCTCCTGCGCCCGCTTGCTGATCTCCTCGACCTTGATCCCGGCGGAGACCAGGCCGACGATCCGGCCGTCGTCCGTGATCGGCGTGACCGCCCGGACCGAGGGGCCGAGCGTGCCCGTGTAGGTCTCGGTGAAGGTCTGGCCCCGCTGCGCGCGCCCGATGTGGCCCTGGAAGGGATGGCCGATTTGCTTCGGGTCGGGGTGGGTCCAGCGGATGCCCTCGGGGTTCATGATCGTCACGAAGTCCACGTCGGTGTCCTGCATCACGCGCACCGCGTAGGGCTGGAGGCGCGCCGTCGGGTCGGAGGTGCGGATGGCCTCCGCCACGGACGGCGAGTCGGCGATCGACAGCGACACCGCCCTGGCCTGGCGCCCGGCCGCCTCCTCCGCCTGCCCCCGGTCGCTGATGTAGCTGAACAGCGCGTAGCCGACCACGACGACCGCTATCAGGACGGCCTGCATGGCGAAGAGCTGCCCCGCCAGGCTGCGGGGTCTCGGGACGCGGAGGTGCATGCCGCCAGTCTCCCTCGTGGCTGGATTGTGAACTAAATGAACGCAAGGGTGACCGCGCTCACACGCCGGGAGATAGTCACCCCGTCCCCGCTACACACCCCCGGACGTGAGCCGCACGCCGGTGATGCCGACGACGTCGTCAAGGAGGGCCGCCGTGACCAGCAACGCCGCTACGGCACCTGCCGCACCCAAAGCCAAGCGCGACCGCACGCACTATCTCTACATCGCCGTGATCATCGCGGTCGCCCTCGGTATCGCCGTCGGTCTGATCGCCCCGGACTTCGCCACCGAGCTGAAGCCGCTCGGCACCGGCTTCGTGAACCTGATCAAGATGATGATCTCGCCGATCATCTTCTGCACGATCGTGCTGGGCATCGGCTCGGTCCGCAAGGCCGCCAAGGTCGGCGCGGTCGGCGGCATCGCCCTGGGCTACTTCCTGGTGATGTCGCTGGTGGCGCTCGCCATCGGCCTGATCGTCGGCAACATCCTGGACCCGGGCACCGGCCTCGCGGTCACCGACGCCGTCAAGGAGACCGGCCAGGCGCAGGTCGACGCGGAGGCCAAGGGCACCGTCGACTTCCTGATGGGCATCATCCCGACCACCATCGTCTCCGCGTTCACCGCGGGCGAGGTGCTCCAGACCCTGCTGATCGCCCTGCTCTGCGGCTTCGCGCTGCAGGCCATGGGCGGCGCCGGGCAGCCCGTCCTGCGCGGCATCGAGCACATCCAGCGGCTGGTCTTCCGCGTCCTGGCGATGATCATGTGGGCCGCCCCGGTCGGCGCGTTCGGCGCCATCGCCGCCGTCACCGGCTCGGCGGGCGTCGACGCCCTCAAGAGCCTGGCCGTGCTGATGCTCGGCTTCTACGCGACCTGCGTCATCTTCCTCTTCCTGGTCCTCGGTACGGTGCTGCGCGTCGTCGCCGGGATCAACGTCTTCTCGCTCTTCAAGTACCTGGGCCGCGAGTTCCTGCTGATCCTGTCCACCTCCTCCTCCGAGTCGGCGCTGCCGCGCCTCATCGCGAAGATGGAGCACCTGGGCGTCAGCAAGCCGGTGGTCGGCATCACCGTCCCGACCGGCTACTCGTTCAACCTCGACGGCACCATGATCTACATGACCATGGCCTCGCTGTTCATCTCGGACGCCATGGGCACGCCGATGTCGATCGGCGAGCAGATCCCGCTGCTGCTCTTCCTGCTGGTGGCCTCCAAGGGCGCCGCCGGTGTCTCCGGCGCCGGTCTCGCCACGCTGGCCGGCGGCCTGTCCTCGCACAAGCCCGCCCTGGTGGACGGCATCGGCCTGATCGTCGGCATCGACCGCTTCATGAGCGAGGCCCGCGCGCTGACCAACTTCGGCGGCAACGCCGTCGCCACCGTCCTCATCGGCACCTGGACCAAGGAGATCGACAAGGACCGGGTGAACGAGGTGCTGGCCGGCCGGGCCCCGTTCGACGAGAAGACCCTCCTGGACGACGGCCACGGCGCCGCGGACGGTGACGGCGCCGGCGCGCCCGACCTGCCCGAGCAGGGCGGCGAGAAGGAGCTGGCGAAGGCCTGACGGCCGTACGGCGCCCCCCGCATGCCGGGGCGGCTCCCGCACACCCCGGGCGGTTGAGGTGCTCCCCCCGTTGCTCAGCCGCCCGGCCCCCCGAAGAAGCCCCGCGCCCTCCCCCCGGCGCGGGGCTTCTTGCCTTGACGTCCGCGTCAAGGCTTACGTTCGTCCGTATGCGAATCGGCGAGCTGGCCGCACGGGCCGGGACCACCACGCGGACGCTGCGGTACTACGAGTCGCGGGGCCTGCTGCCCGCGCGGCGGGGCGGCAACGGCTACCGGACCTACGACGAGGACGACCTGAAGCTGCTCCGGCAGATCAGGACCCTCCAGGACTTCGGGTTCGACCTGGAGGAGACCCGCCCCTTCGTGGAGTGCCTGCGCGCCGGGCACCCCGAGGGCGACTCCTGCCCCGCGTCCCTCGTGGTCTACCGGCGCAAGCTGGCCGAGCTGGACACGCTGATCGAGCAGCTCACGTCGGTGCGCGCGCAGGTCGCCGCGCAGCTGACGCGGGCCGAGGCGGCGGCTCCGGGGGGTCCGGAGCCCAAGTGCGAACTGGGAGGACACGGATGAGGACGGCCAACGGGGTGCCCGAGGTGACGGACGCGGACTTCGCGGCGGAGGTGATCGGCTCCGACCTGCCCGTGCTGGTGGAGTTCACCGCCGACTGGTGCCCGCCCTGCCGGCAGATGGCGCCGGTGCTCAGCGCCCTGGCCGAGGAGGAGGGCGACCGGCTGCGGGTGGTGCAGCTGAACGTCGACCAGAACCCGGCTACCACGAACGCGTACAAGGTGCTGTCGATGCCGACCTTCATGGTGTTCCGCGGCGGTGAGCCGGTGAAGTCGATGGTCGGCTCCCGGCCCAAGCGGCGGCTGCTGGAGGAGCTGGCCGACGTGGTCTGACCGGCCCGGCACACGGACTGGCCGGCACAGAAAAATCCCCCGAGCAATTGCGCTCGGGGGATTTCTCTGCGTATATTCGTTGATTCGTGACTTCAGAAGAATGAGGTCGCGAAGAAGTTCAGTAGGCACAGTATATGCGGCCGGGAGTGGAATTGTCAAACACCGAATTTCCGGACGATGAATTGCTGCACGAGCAGGAATTCATCGACGGACTGTACGCGCGCGTGGACGCGCTGCGCGGCGACGCCGAGGACTCCGTGACCGACGCGCTCGCGCAGGGCAACACCCCCCAGCAGGCCCGCCTGGAGCGGGACATCCTGGTCGCCGAGCGCTCCGGGCTGCTCGCCGCGCTCAACGCGGTGGACGGCTCCCTCTGCTTCGGCCGGATCGACCTCACCTCCGGGGAGGGCCACCACATCGGCCGCATCGGCCTGCGCGCCGACGACGCCGAACGCACCCCCGTCCTCATCGACTGGCGGGCCGGTGTCGCCCGCCCCTTCTACCTGGCCACCGGCCACACCCCGATGGGGCTGCGCCGCCGCCGGCACATCACCAGCGAGGGCCGCACGGTCACCGCCCTGCACGACGAGATCCTCGACCTCGGCGACGAGACCCGCACCGGCCACGAGGACCCCTCCGGCGACGCCGTGCTGCTCGCCGCGCTGAACTCCGCGCGCACCGGCCGCATGGGCGACATCGTCCAGACCATCCAGGCCGACCAGGACCGCATCATCCGCGCCCCGCACCGCGGCGTCCTGGTCGTCGAGGGCGGCCCCGGCACCGGCAAGACCGCGGTCGCCCTGCACCGCGCCGCCTACCTCCTGTACGAGCACCGCGAACTGCTCGCCAAGCGCGCCGTCCTCATCGTCGGCCCCAACCCCGCCTTCCTCGGCTACATCGGCGAGGTGCTGCCCTCGCTCGGCGAGACCGGCGTGCTCCTCGCCACCGTCGGCGAGCTGTTCCCCGGCGTGAAGGCCACGGCGACGGACACCCCCGAGGCGGCGGCCGTGAAGGGCCGGGCCGACCTGGCCGACGTCCTCGCCGAGGCGGTCCGCGACCGGCAGGCACTGCCCGACCCGGTGATCGCGATCGAGCACGACCGCGACATCCTCATGCTCGACGACGACCTGGTCAACGTCGCCCGCGAGCGCACCCGCGCCGCCAAGCTGCCGCACAACGCCGCCCGCGAGCACTTCGAGGGCCACATCCTCAACACCCTCACCGACATGGTCGCCGAGCGCATCGGCACCGACCCCTACGACGGCAGCAACCTCCTCGACCCCAGCGACATCACCCAGATCCGCGACGAACTCGCCGAGAACCCCGAGGTCTGGGCCGCCGTCGACCAGCTGTGGCCCCGGCTCACCCCGCAGCGCCTGGTCGCCGACCTCCTCGCCGCCCCCGAGGCCTTCCTGCCCGCCGAGGACGCCGCCGCCGTGCGCCGCCCGGTCACCCGGCGCTGGACCGTCGCCGACGTGCCCCTGCTGGACGAGGCCGCCGAACTGCTCGGCGTGGACGACCGGGTGGCCCGCTCCCGCGCCGAACGCGAGCGCGAGGAGCAGATCGCCTACGCGCAGGGCGTCCTCGACGTGTCGTACGCGTCCCGCACCTACGAGTTCGAGGACAAGGACGAGGAGGACGCCGAGGTCCTGTCCGCGCACGACATCATCGACGCCGAACGCTTCGCCGAACGCCAGGAGGAGGACGACCACCGCAGCGCCGCCGAACGCGCCGCGGCCGACCGCACCTGGGCCTTCGGGCACATCATCGTGGACGAGGCGCAGGAGCTGTCCCCGATGGCCTGGCGGCTGCTGATGCGCCGCTGCCCCACCCGCTCGATGACCCTGGTCGGCGACCCGGCGCAGACCGCGGAGGCGGCCGGTGTCGGCTCCTGGTCGAAGATCCTCGCCCCCTACGTCGAGGACCGCTGGGAGCACACCCGCCTCGGCGTCAACTACCGCACCCCGGCCGAGATCATGGACCTCGCGGCGGCCGTGGTCCGCGCCGAGAACCCGGAGTTCGCGCCGCCGAGTTCGGTGCGCTCGACCGGCGTACGCCCCTGGGTCCGCGCCACCGGCGACCTCCCGGCCGCCGTGGCCGAGGCGGTCCGGGAGCTGACCCCCGAGGAGGGCCGCCTCGCCGTCATCGCCCCGCGCGCACTGCACCGGGGCCTGGCGGCCCGCCTGGACGGCGTGACGGCGGACGCCGAGCCCGACCTCACCCACCGCGTCGTCCTGCTCGACCCGCGCCAGTCCAAGGGCCTGGAGTTCGACTCCGTCCTGGTCGTCGAGCCCGGCCGCTACGGCACCAGCGACCTGTACGTCGCCCTCACCCGCGCCACCCAGCACCTCGGCGTCCTGCACAGCGAGCCGCTGCCGAAGGGACTGGTGGACGCGGACTGAGTGGACGCGGACTGACGGGCGGGCCGCCCGGTCAGGCCGGACGCAGCCACACCGTCGCCAGGGGCGGCAGGGTCAGCCGGATGCTCGCCGGCCGGCCGTGCCACCCCTGCGCCTCCGGCTTGACCGGGTCCGGGTTGACCACGTCACCGCCGCCGTACCGCGCCGCGTCGGTGTTGAGCACCTCGTGCCAGGCCGGGACGTCGTCGGGGACGCCGAGGCGGTAGCCGGAGCGGACCACCGGGGCGAAGTTCGACACCGCGAGCAGCGGGGTGCCGTCGGCGTCCAGGCGCAGGAACGCCAGGACGTTGTCCTCGGCCGCGTCGCCGACCACCCAGGAGAAGCCGGAAGGGTGGGTGTCGCGCCGCCACAGCGCGGGCGTCGCCCGGTAGACGGTGTTCAGGTCCCGCACCAGGTCGCGCACGCCCCGGTGGTCCGCCGACGCCCCGTACTCCGGGTCCAGCAGCCACCAGTCGGGGCCGTGCGCCTCCGACCACTCCGCGCCCTGCGCGAACTCTTGCCCCATGAAGAGCAGTTGCTTGCCGGGGTGCGCCCACATGAAGCCCAGGTACGCCCGCTCGTCGGCGCGCTGCTGCCACCAGTCGCCGGGCATCTTCGACACCAGGGACCGCTTGCCGTGCACCACCTCGTCGTGGGATATCGGCAGCACGTAGTTCTCGCTGTACGCGTACACCATGGAGAAGGTCAGCTCCCCGTGGTGGTGCTTGCGGTGCACCGGCTCGTGGCTCATGTAGTCGAGCGAGTCGTGCATCCAGCCCATGTTCCACTTCAGCCCGAAGCCGAGCCCGCCGAAGCCGCTCGGTCCCTCGTGGTGCGTGGCCCGCGTGACCCCGTCCCAGGCCGTCGACTCCTCCGCCACCGTCACGACACCGGGCACCCGCCGGTACAGCGTCGCGTTCATCTCCTGGAGGAACGCCACCGCGTCCAGGTTCTCCCGGCCGCCGTGCTCGTTCGGCGTCCACCGGCCCGGCTCGCGCGAGTAGTCCAGGTACAGCATCGAGGCGACCGCGTCCACGCGCAGCCCGTCGATGTGGAACTCCTCGCACCAGTACACGGCGTTGGCGACCAGGAAGTTGCGCACCTCACGGCGCCCGAAGTCGAACTCCAGCGTCCCCCAGTCCGGATGCGCGGCCCGCAGCGGATCGGAGTGCTCGTACAGCGGGCGCCCGTCGAACTCGGCCAGTGCCCAGTCGTCGCGCGGGAAGTGCGCCGGCACCCAGTCCATCAGCACGCCGATCCCGGCCCGGTGCAGCCGGTCGACCAGGTACCTGAAGTCGTCGGGGTCGCCGAGCCGGGCCGTGGGCGCGTAGAAGCCGGTGACCTGGTACCCCCAGGAGCCGCCGAAGGGGTGCTCGGCGACCGGCATCAGCTCGACGTGGGTGAAGCCGAGGTCGGCCACGTAGGCGGGGAGCTGCTCGGCCAGTTGCCGGTAGGTCAGGCCGGGACGCCAGGAGGGCAGGTGGACCTCGTACACGGACATCGGCGCCTCGTGCGCGGGCGCGTCCGCGCGGTGGGCCAGCCACTCCCCGTCGCCCCACGCGTAGTCCGAGGAGTGCACGACGGAGGACGTGGCGGGCGGCACCTCCGTACGGCGGGCCAGCGGATCGGCGCGGAAGGTGCGGGAGCCGTCGGGCCGGGTGATCTCGAACTTGTACAGCTCGCCCGCGCCGACGCCCGGCAGGAACAGCTCCCACACCCCGGTCGAGCCGAGGGAGCGCATCGGGTGGCCGGTGCCGTCCCAGAAGTTGAAGCCGCCGGCCACCCGGACACCGCGCGCGTTCGGCGCCCACACCGCGAACCGGGTGCCCGCCACCCCGTCGTGCGTCGTCGGGTGCGCGCCGAGCGCCCGCCACAGCTGCTCGTGCCGCCCCTCGCCGAGCAGGTGCAGGTCCAGCTCGCCCAGGGTGGGCAGGAAGCGGTACGGGTCCTCGACCTCCTGTTCCGTCCCCTCGTACGTCACGAGGAGCCGGTGGACCGGGACGTCCTGCAGCGGCACCAGGCCGGAGAAGAAGCCGTCCCCGTCGTCGTGCAGCCCGACCCGCAGCTCCCCGGACAGCACGGTCACGGCCAGGGCGTACGGCCGGAACACCCGGAACGCGACCCCGCCGGGCACCCGGTGGGCGCCGAGCACCCCGTGCGGATCGTGGTGCGTGCCGGCGAGCAGCCGCTCCCGGTCGGCGGCGTCGGGGGCGGGGGAGACGGCGACCTCTGCCCCGGGGACGGAGGCGGTGGCTGCGGCTGTGGCGGTGGCGGTGGTCTTCCGGGGCGCCTTCTTCTTCGCGGCCTTGGCCGGCTTCTTCCCGGTCGGCGTCTTCCCGGCCGGTTTCTTCCCGGTCGTCTTCTTCGGGTCGGGGCCGCTGGACGAGGGGCGGGGGGTCACGGGAGAAGCCTCCTGGGTGCGGTGGGAGCGGGCGGGGACGTCAGGCCGGTTCGGGCACGGACAGGCGGCGCACCGCCGACAGGGGCACCTCGATCCAGTCGGGACGGTGCCGGGCTTCGTACAGGACCTCGTAGACCGCCTTGTCCGTCTCGTAGGCGCGCAGCAGCACCGGGTCGGTGCGCGGGTCGTGGCCGCCCGCCTCCGCGTATCCGGTGCAGTACGCGGCCCGGCAGGACTCGGCCCAGCCCGGCACCCGTACGTCGGCCGAGTGCGCGGCGTAGTCGAAGGAGCGCAGCATCCCCGCGACGTCCCGCACCGCGGGCTGCGGCAGCCGGCGCTCGGCCAGGGGCTTCGCCGGTTCCCCCTCGAAGTCGATCAGGGACCACTGCCCGTCGGGGGAGCGCAGGCACTGGCCGAGGTGCAGGTCGCCGTGGACGCGCTGCGCCGACCAGGTACGGCCCTCCGAAGCCAGGTCCGCCAACGCCGTGAACGCCGTCCGCAGCCCGGGCGCGTACGACCGGAGCAGGGGCACGGCCCGCGCCGCCTGAGCCAGCCGCTCGATCATGCCGTCGGCGAGCTGCCGCGCCTGGGCGTGGCCGAGGGTGACCGTCGGCAGCGCGCGGGCCAGCGCGGTGTGCACCTCGGCGGTGGCCCGCCCGAGCGACCGGGCCTCGGCGGCGAAGTCCTCGCCCTTGGCCAGCTCGCGCAGCGCCAGCTCCCAGCCGTCGGTCGCACCCTGCAGATAGGGCTGGAGCACGCCCAGCACCCAGGACCGGCCGGACAGGTCCGCCACCATCCACCCCGCCGGTGCGGGCACCCGGGGGCAGCCCTCGCGGGCCAGGGCCAGCGGCAGTTCCAGGTCGGGGTTGACGCCGGGCACGATCCGCCGCAGCAGCTTGAGGATGAACGTATCTCCGTACACGACCGACGAGTTCGACTGCTCGGCGGTCATCACCCGCGGCACCAGTCCGGTGCGGATCTCCCGGTCCCGGTCCCGCTCGAAGCGGAGCCCGCCGATGCGGGCCCGGGCGCGCAGCGCCTCCAGGAGCACCTCGGTGGGCCGGGTGTCGTACAGGGCGTCGTAGGCGGTGCGTCCGGCCAGGGGGCCCTCGGTCACATGCCCGATCAGCGCGGGTGTCAGCCGGGGTGGCAGCGCCTCGCGCATACCTATGAGGAGCTGGTAGCAGTCGCCCGATTCCTCGGGCGCGCCCGGTGCGGGCACGAGCTGCTGGTGGGCGCGGACCAGCACGTGGTGGAGGCCGAGGCGGGCGTCGGCCGGGAGCAGTTCGGTGGCGGCGACCAGCGAGAACCCGGTGACCGGACGCCCCTTGCTGGCGAACCAGCGTTGTCGTGGCAGCCAGTCCCGCAGTAGTGGATCAAGTGACGCAAGGAGGCCTGGCGGGCTCGTGACGGTGCGTGTGACGGCTTCCGACATGGTCGCGTCCTTTCCGCTTCGGGTGCGGAGGAGCGTCGGGTTGCGTGAGGGGTGCCCGGGGCGGGACGGAGAAAACCGTCCCGCCCGGATGGTGGCCTGAGGCCGTGCCTACAGATTGCGCAGGCGGAACCATTGGTGTTCACGCCACCCGAAGCAGGAGCGTGTCCTTGCCGATCGCTCGGAAAGGTTTCACGCGACAAGCGCGCGCAGTTGATGACCGAGCCACCCACCCGGCGGGCTCGGGCCCTGTTCACCAGGGCGGCGTAATCGTATCACTACGCAACGTGTTCCCCTCGTCGGAGTCGGAACCAATAGAAGCCGTGCCCCGCCAGGGTCAGCAGGTACGGCAGGTCGCCGACCGCCGGGAAGCGGACCCCGCCGAACAGCTCGACCGGATGGCGTCCGTCGAAGGCGCTGAGGTCCAGCTCCGTCGGCTGCGCGAACCGGGAGAAGTTGTGGACGCACAGCACCAGGTCGTCCTCGTGTTCGCGCAGGAAGGCCAGGACGGCCGGGTTGGAGGAGGGCAGTTCGGTGTAGGTGCCCAGGCCGAAGGCGGGGTTCTGCTTGCGGATCTCGATCATGCGCCGGGTCCAGTGCAGCAGGGAGGAGGGCGAGGCCATGGACGCCTCGACGTTCGTCACCTGGTAACCGTGGACCGGGTCCATGATCGTGGGCAGGAACAGGCGGCCCGGGTCGGACGACGAGAAGCCGGCGTTGCGGTCGGGCGTCCACTGCATGGGGGTGCGCACGGCGTCGCGGTCGCCGAGCCAGATGTTGTCGCCCATGCCGATCTCGTCGCCGTAGTAGAGGATCGGCGAGCCGGGCAGGGACAGCAGCAGGGCCGTGAACAGCTCGATCTGGTTGCGGTCGTTGTCGAGGAGCGGGGCGAGCCTGCGCCGGATGCCGATGTTGGCGCGCATCCGCGGGTCCTTGGCGTACTCCGCGTACATGTAGTCGCGCTCTTCGTCGGTGACCATTTCCAGGGTCAGCTCGTCGTGGTTGCGCAGGAAGATGCCCCACTGGCAACCGGACGGGATCGCGGGGGTCTTGGCGAGGATCTCGGAGACCGGGTAGCGGGACTCCCTTCTGACCGCCATGAAGATGCGCGGCATCACCGGGAAGTGGAAGGCCATGTGGCACTCGTCGCCGCCGGCCGTGTAGTCGCCGAAGTAGTCGACCACGTCCTCCGGCCACTGGTTGGCCTCGGCCAGCACCACAGTGTCCGGGTACTGCGCGTCGATCTCCTTGCGCACCCGCTTCAGGAAGTCGTGGGTGCGCGGGAGGTTCTCGCAGTTGGTGCCCTCCTCCTGGTAGAGGTACGGCACCGCGTCCAGCCGGAAACCGTCGATCCCCAGGTCCAGCCAGAACTTCAGCCCGGAGATCATCTCCTCCTGCACGGCCGGGTTCTCGTAGTTGAGGTCCGGCTGGTGGGAGAAGAAGCGGTGCCAGTAGTACTGCTTGCGTACCGGGTCGTAGGTCCAGTTGGACGCCTCGGTGTCGACGAAGATGATCCGCGCGTCCTGGAACTGCTTGTCGTCGTCGGCCCAGACGTAGTAGTCGCCGTACGGCCCGTCCGGGTTCTTGCGGGACTCCTGGAACCACGGGTGCTGGTCGCTGGTGTGGTTCATGACGAAGTCGATGATCACGCGCATGCCGCGCTGGTGGGCCGCGTCCACGAACTCCACGAAGTCGGCCAGGTCGCCGAACTCGGGCAGGACCGCGGTGTAGTCGGAGACGTCGTAACCGCCGTCGCGCAGGGGTGACTTGAAGAAGGGTGGGAGCCACAGGCAGTCCACGCCCAGCCATTGCAGGTAGTCCAGCTTGGCGGTCAGGCCCTTGAGGTCGCCGATGCCGTCGCCGTTGCTGTCCTGGAAGGAGCGGACGAGGACCTCGTAGAAGACGGCTCGTTTGAACCAGTCCGGGTCCCGGTCCTTGGCGGGGGTGTCCTCGAAGGTGTCCGGCACGGGCTCGTTGACGATCATGTGGTGGGTGACCCTCCGATCTGCGGGTGGGACGGTCGCAGAACCGTGCAGACGTGCGCGGGCGTACGGCCCGGCTCCAGGCGCACATAGTTGGCCCTGCCCCAGTGGTAGGTCTCGCCGGTCAGCTCGTCGCGGACCGGCACCGACTCGTGCCAGTCCAGGCCGAGTTGCGGCATGTCCAACGAGACCGTCGCCTCCTGGGTGTGGCGGGGGTCGAGGTTCACGACCACCAGAACCGTGTTCGACCCCTGCCGCTTCGAGTAGGCGATCACCTCTTCCTTGTCCGTGGGGTGGAAGTGCAGATCGCGCAGTTGGCGCAGGGCGGGGTGCTCGCGCCGGATGGTGTTGAGGCGGGTGATGAGGGGGGCGATGGTGGTGCCCTCGCGGGCGGCGCGGGTCCAGTCGCGGGGGGTGAGCTGGTATTTCTCGCTGTCGAGGTATTCCTCGCTGCCCTGGCGCAGGGGGGTGTTCTCGCAGAGTTCGTAGCCGCTGTAGATGCCCCAGGTGGGGGAGAGGGT
>NZ_JBHWKU010000023.1:109575-134079 GCF_042730645.1 Streptomyces sp. NPDC059906 | reverse complement strand
GCGCTGGTGCGGGGCCTCGGCGCGACGAACCCGGTGGGGCTGCCGTGACCAACCCGGCGGGGCTACGTGCCGGACGGCTCGGACGGGTCGGCCGGGGTCTCCTCGCCGCGGGCCAGGCGGCTGTGGGTGCGGCCGTAGAGGAAGTACACGACGAAGCCGATCGCCATCCAGATCGCGAACCGGACCCAGGTCTCGGCGGGCAGGTTCAGCATCAGCCACAGCGAGGCCGCCACGGACACGATGGGCAGCAGCGGGACCAGCGGGGTACGGAAGGCGCGGGGCAGGTCGGGCCGGGTCCTGCGCAGGATGATCACGCTGAACGCGACGACGACGAAGGCGAAGAGCGTGCCGATGTTCACCAGCTCGGCCAGCTCGCTGAGGCTGGTGAACCCGGCGACGATCGCGATGATCACGCCGAGCAGGATGGTCGGCCGGTAGGGGGTGCGGAACTTCGGGTGGACGTGGGAGAAGAAGCGCGGCAGCAGGCCGTCGCGGCTCATCGCGAAGAACACGCGGGTCTGGCCCAGCAGCAGGATCATGCAGACCGTGGTCAGGCCGACGGCCGCGCCGAAGCTGATCACCCCGGAGAAGAAGGGATGCCCCGTGGCCTTGAAGGCGTCGGCGAGCGGGGCGTCCACGGAGAGCTCGGTGTAGTGCTGCATGCCGGTGACGACGATCGAGACGCCGACGTACAGCAGGGTGCAGATGATCAGGGAGCCGAGGATGCCGCGGGGCATGTCGCGCTGCGGGTTCCTGGTCTCCTCGGCGGCGGTGGCGACGATGTCGAAGCCGATGAAGGCGAAGAAGACGACCGAGGCGGCCGTGAAGATGCCCATCACGCCGAAGTTGGACGGGGCCCAGCCGAACATCAGCTGGATCAGTGGTGAGTGCAGTCCCCCGCCCGCCTCGACGGGCTGCGACTTCGGAATGAAGGGGTCGTAGTTGGCGCTCTTGACGAAGAAGGCGCCCGCGATGATCACGATGAGGACGACGGCCACCTTGATGGCGACGACGAGCGAGGTGATCCGCGCCGACAGCTTCATGCCGAGGACGAGGATGGCGGTGAGCACCAGCACCAGGGCGGCGGCGAGGATGTCGAAGCCGAAGCCCTCCGCGCCGTCCCGTCCGCCCAGCTCGGCGGGCATGTGCCAGCCCGCGTTGTCCATCAGCGAGCGGATGTAGCCCGACCAGCCGACGGCCACCACCGCCGTGCCCAGCGCGAACTCCAGGACCAGGTCCCAGCCGATGATCCAGGCGGGCAGTTCGCCCAGGGAGGCGTAGGAGAAGGTGTACGCGGAGCCGGCCACCGGGACGGTGGAGGCGAACTCGGCGTAGCACAGCGCGGCGAGCGCGCAGACGACGCCGGCGACCACGAACGCCAGTGCCGTGGCGGGCCCGGCGTTGTCCTTGGCGACGGTGCCGGTGAGTACGAAGATGCCGGTGCCGATGACGACGCCGATACCGAAGACGGTCAGGTCCAGCGCCGACAGGGACTTCTTGAGCGCGTGCTCCGGTTCCTCCGTGTCACGGATGGACTGCTCGATCTTCTTCGTCCTGAACAGGGTGTTGCTCACGGGGACCTCCCACGCTTGTCGTCCTCGACATGATCGAGAGGGGGCGTACTGCGTATGCCCCGGCGTGGGCGATTTCACGCGGATGGGCCGGTTCCACCACTGCAACGAGTGGTGGAACCGGCCCATTCGGCGCAGTGCCGGGTTGCGGGTCCCGCGGTGCGCGGGGTCAGTCGCGCGCGGCCTCCACCTGGTCCACCTCGGCGCCCGTGCGGTCGTACCGGCCGTCGAGCCTGGCGACCAGGCCGGTGACCTGGCGCGCGATGTCGGGCGCGGTGAGCCCGATCTCGGCGAGGACCTCGGCGCGGGAGGCGTGGTCGAGGAAGCGCGGCGGGATGCCGAAGTCGCGCAGCGGTACGTCGACGCCGGCGTCGCGCAGGGCCTGGGCGACGGCGGAGCCGACGCCGCCGACGCGGGAGTTGTCCTCGACGGTGACGACCACGCGGTGGCGCTCGGCGAGCGGGGCCATGGCCTCGTCGACGGGCTTGACCCAGCGCGGGTCGACCACGGTGGTGGAGATGCCCTGCTTGTCCAGCAGGTCGGCGACCTCCAGGCACATCGGCGCGAGGGCGCCGACGGAGACCAGGAGGACGTCGGGCGTGTCGGTGCCGGGGGCGCGCAGGACGTCCATGCCGCCGACGCGGCCGACGGCGGGGACGGCGGGGCCGACGGCGCCCTTGGAGAAGCGGACCACGGTCGGCGCGTCGTCCACCGCGACGGCCTCGCGCAGCTGGGCGCGGACCTGGTCGGCGTCGCGCGGGGCGGCGAGCCTGAGGCCGGGGACGACCTGGAGGATCGACATGTCCCACATGCCGTTGTGGGAGGCGCCGTCGGTGCCGGTGACTCCGGCGCGGTCCAGCACGAAGGTGACGCCGCACTTGTGCAGGGCCACGTCCATCAGCACCTGGTCGAAGGCGCGGTTGAGGAAGGTGGCGTAGACGGCGAAGACCGGGTGGACGCCGCCGTGCGCGAGGCCGGCCGCGGAGACCGCGCCGTGCTGCTCGGCGATGCCGACGTCGTAGACGCGGTCGGGGAAGGCCTTGGCGAACTTGTCGAGGCCGACCGGCTGGAGCATGGCGGCCGTGATGGCGACCACGTCCTCGCGCTCCTTGCCGAGCTTGAGCATCTCCTCGCCGAAGACGCTGGTCCAGTCGGCGCCGGAGGTGGAGATGGGCAGGCCGGTGTCGGGGTGGATCTTGCCGACGGCGTGGAAGCGGTCGGCCTCGTCCGCCAGGGCGGGCTGGTAGCCGCGGCCCTTCTCGGTGAGGCAGTGCACGATCACCGGGCCGCCGAAGCGCTTGGCGCGGGTGAGGGCGGACTCCAGGGCCTCCAGGTCGTGGCCGTCGATGGGGCCGACGTACTTGAGACCGAGGTCCTCGAACATGCCCTGCGGGGCGATGAAGTCCTTCAGGCCCTTCTTGGCGCCGTGCAGGGTGTCGTAGAGGGGCCGCCCGACGACCGGGGTGCGCTCCAGGACCTCCTTGGTGCGGGCCAGGAAGCGCTCGTAGCCGTCGGTGGTGCGCAGGGTCGCCAGGTGGTTGGCGAGGCCGCCGATGGTGGGGGCGTAGGAGCGCTCGTTGTCGTTGACGACGATGACCAGGGGGCGGTCCTTGGCGGCGGCGATGTTGTTCAGCGCCTCCCAGGCCATGCCGCCGGTCAGGGCGCCGTCGCCGATGACGGCGACGACGTGGTCGTCGCGCTCCATGACCTGGTTGGCCTTGGCGATGCCGTCGGCCCAGCCGAGGACCGTGGAGGCGTGGCTGTTCTCGATGACGTCGTGCTCGGACTCGGCCTGTGCGGGGTAGCCGGACAGGCCGCCCTTCATCTTCAGCCGGGAGAAGTCCTGGCGGCCGGTGAGCAGCTTGTGCACGTAGGACTGGTGGCCCGTGTCCCAGAGCACCTTGTCCTTCGGCGATTCGAAGACCCGGTGCAGAGCGAGGGTGAGTTCCACCACGCCGAGGTTGGGGCCGAGGTGGCCGCCGGTCTTGGACACGGCGTCGACGAGGAAGGTACGGATCTCCTCGGCCAGCTGAGTCAGCTCTTCCAGGCTGAGCCGGTCCAGATCGCGCGGTCCCGTGATGCGGGTCAGCAGCGGCACCCGTGCCTCCTTGCAGTAGAGCTGTTGCCGGGCTCGTCGAGTCTAATGTTCCGCTCCGGCGGAACGTGTCCGGGCGGTGCGTCGTACGTCACGCGTTCGGCCCTACCCATGGGCGGGCCGTTCTACCTCTTCCCGGCCCGCGCCCTCGGGCACCCCGGCGTCCGGCTTGGGGACACCTTTACCCGGGTGGTCCAGTCCACGGGGCGCACGGTGTGCAGGCCGGGTGGCGCCCGGCCCCGCGAATTGGTCTAGTCCCATTCTGGTCCAGACCATTGCGTCCCCGGTCGCTCCGGCGATATCCCCGTACCCGGCAACACCCCGGCACAGCACCGGAATCGACGTTCCACCCCACACACACCGGGACTGACATGAGACGCATGCGTTCCATCCGGGCGGCCCTCACCGCGGCCGCCACCACCGTGGCCGCGGTGGGCCTCGCCCTGTCCGGCACCGGCGCGGCCCAGGCGGCGACCCCGCTGCCGGACCGGGTCTTCGCGCCGTACTTCGAGGCCTGGACCGGCGAGAGCCCGGCCGCGCTGGCCGCCCAGTCGGGTGCCAAGCACCTCACCATGGCCTTCCTCCAGACGGCGACCCCGGGTTCCTGCACGCCGTACTGGAACGGCGACACGTCGATGCCGATCGCCCAGTCGACCTTCGGCGCCGACTTCGACACCATCCAGGCGAACGGGGGCGACGTCATCCCGTCGTTCGGCGGCTACACGGCCGACACCACCGGCACCGAGATCGCCGACAGCTGCACCGACGTCCAGCAGATCGCCGCGGCCTACGAGAAGGTCATCACGACCTACGACGTCTCCCGGCTCGACATGGACATCGAGATCGACGCGCTGGACAACACCGCGGGCATCGACCGCCGCAACAAGGCCATCAAGCTGGTCCAGGACTGGGCCGCCGACAACGGCCGCGACATCGAGATCTCCTACACCCTGCCCACCACCACCCGCGGCCTGGCGAGCAACGGCGTCGCCCTGCTCGAGAACGCCGTGGCGAACGGCACCAAGGTCGACGTCGTGAACCTCATGACGTTCGACTACTACGACAACCAGCCCCACGACATGGCCCGGGACACCCAGACGGCGACCCAGGGTCTGCACGACGTGCTGGCCCGGCTCTACCCGGACAGGTCCTCGGCGGAGCTGTGGCACATGATCGGCGTCATCGAGATGATCGGCGTCGACGACTTCGGACCGGCGGAGACCTTCACCCTGGACAACGCCCGCACGGTCTACGACTGGGCCCTGGACCAGGGCATCAACACCCTCTCCTTCTGGGCGCTCCAGCGGGACAACGGGAGCTGCGCGGGCGGCGGCGCGGCCGACAACTGCTCGGGCATCCAGCAGAACACCTGGGACTTCTCGCACATCTTCGCGCCGTTCACCGGCGGCAGCACGGCCCCGGAGAACGACTTCTCCCTCTCCGCCACCCCGGCCTCCGGCACGGTGACCGCGGGCGCCTCGGCCACCACCACGGTGAAGACCGTGGTGAAGACCGGCGACGCGGAGACGGTGCAGCTCAGGGCGAGCGGGGTCCCGGCGGGCGTCACCGCGTCCTTCAGTCCCGCCTCGGTCACGGCGGGCGGGCAGTCGACGCTCACCCTCGCCACCACCGACCAGGCCGTCTCGGGCACGTACTCCGTCACGGTCACCGGCACGACCCCGTCCGGCAGCCACAGCACCACGTACGCGCTGACCGTCACCGGCGGCAACGGCAGCCAGTGCACGGCCGCCCCGTGGAACTCGGGCGCGATCTACACCGGCGGGCAGCAGGTCTCCCACGAGGGGCACACCTGGAAGGCCAAGTGGTGGACGACCGGCGAGGAGCCCGGGACCACCGGCCAGTGGGGCGTCTGGCAGGACCTCGGCGCCTGCTGAGAACGGCACGGCGCTCCCCCCGACGGCGCGGAAAGCGGTCCGCCCGCCGGCCCAGGGCTCAGCTGGGCGGGCGGGCGGACCGTCGTCGGCCGTGCGGCGGCCTGCTAGGCGCGGCCGGCCGTCTTCTGCGTCTTGCGGGTGATCGCGTCGATGACCACGGTCGCCAGCAGTACGCCACCGGTGATCATGTACTGGACCGGCGAGGCGATGCCCTCCAGGGCGAGGCCGTACTGGATAGAGACGATGACCATCACACCGAGCAGCGCGTCCCAGGTGCGGCCGCGGCCGCCGAACAGGGACGTGCCGCCGATCACGGCCGCGGCGATGACGTTCATCAGGAACTCACCGGTGCCCGCGCCCTGGTTGGCGGCGGCGATCTTCGAGGCCACGAAGAGGCCGCCTATCGCGGCGAAGCCGCCGGCGATCGCGAAGACCGAGATCCGGACCAGCTCCACGTTGATGCCGGCGCGGCGGGACGCCTCGACGCTGCCACCGAGGGCGAAGATCTTGCGACCGTAGGCGGTGCGGCGCAGGACGAAGTCCGTGAGCAGCAGGAACGCCAGGAAGATCACCACGGCCAGCGGCAGGCCCTTGTACTGGTTGAAGACGATCGCCACGACGAACGCCAGGATCGCCAGCAGCACCGTGCGCACGATGATCTCGCTCAGCGGCCGGGAGGGCACCCCGGCGGCCTGGCGGCGCCGGTTGTCGAAGAACGCGCTGAGGAAGTACCCCGCGGTCACGACGATCGCCAGGCCGTAGGCGGCGGCCACGTCGCTGAAGTAGTAGCTGGTCATCTTGACGACGATGCCCTCGGAGTCGAGGTTGATCGTGCCGTTGCTGCCCAGGATCTGCAGCATGAAGCCCTGCCAGAACAGCAGTCCGGCCAGCGTCACGGCGAAGGCCGGCACGCCGATGCGGGCGAAGACGAAGCCGTGGATGGCACCGGCCGCGGTGCCGGTGAGGACGGACAGCAGCAGGGCGAGCCACTCGTTCATCCCGTGCGTGACGCTCAGCACCGCGAAGGTGGCGCCCGCGACACCGCTGACCGAGCCGACCGACAGGTCGATCTCGCCGAGCAGCAGGACGAAGACGATACCGACGGCGATCATGCCGGTGCCGACCATGGCGACCGACATGTCGGAGAAGTTGCCGGCCGTGAGGAAGTTGGAGTTCAGGCTGGTGAAGATGGCCCAGATGATCAGCAGACCGACGACGACCGGGATGGACCCGAGGTCACCGGCCTTCATCTTCCGCTTGAACTCGCTCAGGTAGCCCGCGAAGCCCTGCTCGCGCACCAGCAGCCGCGGGTCGACCGCGGCGGCCGCGCCGGCGGCCGCGGCGGGGTTCTCCACCGCGTGGTCCTCGGCGGGGGTGGAGGTCTTGTCGATGCTCACTTCTTGATCTCCCCATTGGTGCGCGCCGCACGACGGGTCACGGCGTTCTCCGTGGCGCCCGTGATGGCGGAGATGATCTCTTCCTGCGAGGTCGACTTGACCTCGAAGACGCCGTTGTTGCGCCCGAGGCGCAGGACGGCGACCTTGTCGGCGACCGCCTTGACGTCAGCCATGTTGTGGCTGATGAGGATGACGGCGTGGCCGCGTTCACGCAGCCGCTCCACGAGGTCGAGGACCTGCGCGGTCTGCTCGACGCCGAGGGCGGCGGTGGGCTCGTCGAGGATGACCAGCTTGGGCTCGCCGAGCATGGACCGGGCGATCGCCACCACCTGGCGCTGACCGCCGGAGAGCGAGGCGATCGGGATGCGGACGCTCGGGATGCGGATGGACAGCGTGTCGAGGAGCTCGCGGGAGCGGCGCTCCATCTCCACCTCGTCCAGGACGCCGCGCCTGCGGAGCTCCCGGCCCAGGTAGAGGTTGCCGACGACGTCGATGTTGTCGCACAGCGCGAGGTCCTGGTAGACGGTCGCGATGCCGAGGCTCTGGGCGTCGTGCGGCCTGTTGATCGAGACGGACCTGCCGTCCCACTCGATGGCGCCCTCATCGATGGGGTGCACGCCGGCGATCGTCTTGACCAGCGTGGACTTTCCGGCGCCGTTGTCGCCCACCAGGGCGACCACCTCACCGGCGTGGACCTCAAGCTCTACGTCGGTGAGCGCCTGGACGGCACCGAATCGCTTGGAGACTCCGCGCAACGCCAGCACGGGCGTAGCGGACACGTGAACCATCTCCTTCGCCGCCTGACCCGGCGGGAGGTTGTGCAGAAGTGATTGGGGGGTGTTCCGTCCGGCGCCCCGCCTAGCTTGCGGGGCTGATGAGTGCGGGGCGCCGGAGGAGCTGGGGCGGCCGGTCCCGGACGGCTCAGCCGGCCCGGGACGCGGATCCGCTTACTTGAGGCCGATCTTGTCGCAGGCGGCCTTGTACTTGTCCGTGCAGATCTCGTCGATCGTGTAGAAGCCGTCCTTGATGACGGTCTCCTTGATGTTGTCCTTGGTCAGCGAGACGACCGGGACGATGACCGCGGGGACGCCCTTGGTGGTGGCGCTGTCGACCTTGTCGTTGGCGATGGAGTCGAGCGACTCGCCCTTCGCCAGCGCGACGGCCATCTCGGCCGCGGTCTCGGCCTCCTTCGGGTAGGACTTGAAGACGCTCATGTACTGCTCACCGGTGACGATGCGCTGCACGCCCGCGAGTTCCGCGTCCTGGCCGGTGACCGGGATGTCCGCGATGCCGGCCCGCTTCAGGGCGGTGATGGAACCGCCCGCCATGCCGTCGTTGGCGGAGTAGACGCCGTCGATGTTGTCCTTGCCGAGCGCGGAGATGGCCGCCTGCATGTTGGCGTTGGCGTTCTCCGGCTTCCACTCCTTGGTGTCGTACTCGCGGCCGATCTTCACCTTGCCGTCGAGGACGGAGTGGGCGCCCTCCTTGAACTGGGCGGCGTTCGGGTCGGTGGAGGACCCGTTCATCATGACGATCTGGCTGTCCTTGGCCTTGTCGCCCAGCGCCTTCAGGAGCGCCTCGCCCTGCGTCTTGCCGACGGTGACGTTGTCGAACGAGGTGTAGGCGTCGATCGGGCCCTCGGCCAGGCGGTCGAAGGCGACGACCTTGATACCGGCGTCGTGGGCCTTCTTCACCGAACCCGCGATGGCCTTGTAGTCCACCGCGTCGACGATCATCACGTCGACCTTGTTGGTGATCATCGTGTCGACCTGCTGGTTCTGCAGGCTGGCGTCCTGCTTGGCGTTGGCGTAGACGACCTCGCCCTTGTTGTTCGTGAGCTCCTTGACCTTCTTCTCGATCATGGGCTTGTCGAACTTCTCGTACCGCGCGGTCTGGTTCTCGGGAAGGAGCAGACCGACCTTGATGTCGTCGCCCTTCTTCGCCGCCGAGTCGGACGAGTCGCTGCCGCCGTCGGACTCCTTGGCGCTGCCACAGGCGGCGAGCGAGACGGCCATCGCGGTGGTGGCAACGGCAACGGCGGCACGACGCATACGCGTGTTCACTTCACAAACCTCCCTGACGAGGCCGCGTCGTTGCGGCCGAGGTGGCTGGAAGTCAACTCGGCCGCACGTGCGACGTCAAGAAGTAAATCCTTAACGAGATGACAACGGTGCCATCCGTGCTCTAAGTGAAGGCAGGCGTGGCCGCCGGCAGAGCGCCGGTCGCAGACCCGTCCAAGAGCGTCGAATCGCCCATCTCGCTGAGGGCGAGGGCGAGGGCCCCGAGCACCTCCGCACGGCCGCCAAGGGCCCCGGGGAGCACGGAGAGTTGCCGCGCCGCGCTGGGGATGGCGTAACGCCCGACGGACTCTCTTATCGGCCCGAGCACCAGCTCGCCGGCCTCGGCGAGATCGCCGCCGAGGACGACGCGGCTCGGGTTGAGCAGGTTGCAGAGGTTGGCGACTCCACTGCCGATGTGGCGGCCGACGTCGGCGATCACCCGACGGCAACCGGGGTCACCGTCCCGCGCCAGCCGCACGACGCCCTCCATCGTCAGATCGGTGCCGTGGCTGGGCTGGAGGAGCGGAAGCACATAGCGTGCTGCGGCGAAGGTCTCCAGGCAACCCCGGTTTCCGCACCGGCAGACGGGACCGGCCTCATCCAGGGTGATATGCCCGATTTCGCCCGCTGTGCCGCCCGGTCCGCGATAGATCTTCCCGTTGATCACCAGCCCGGCGCCGACACCGCTGGCGACCTTGATGTACGCCAGGTCCCGCACCCCCCGGCCGCTGCCCCAGACCAGCTCGCCCAGGGCACCGAGGTTGGCGTCGTTGTCCACGTGCACCGGCACGCCGAGCCGCCCCCGCAGCTCCTCGGCGGGCCGGATGCCGCCCCAGCCGGGCAGGATGGCGGTCGAGCCCAGCGTCCCGGACTCCACGTCGATCGGGCCCGGCACGCCCAGGCCCACCCCGGCGATCTTGGCCCGGTCCACGCCGGTGGCCGCGATCAGCCGGCTGACCAGCTGTTCCGCCCGGTCGAAGCCCTGGTCCGAGGAGGCGTCGACGTCCAGCGGCTCGGACTCCTCGGCGAGCACCTGGTGGGCGAGGTTGCCGATGGCGACCCGCAGGTGGGTGTGGCCGAAGTCCACGCCGATGACGATGCCGGCGTCCCCGCTCAGCGAGACGCTGCGGGCCCGGCGGCCGCCCGCCGAGGTGGGCGTGACCTCGACGGTCCCGCCCTCCTTCAGTTCCCGGACGATGTTCGAGACCGTGGCCGCGGACAGGCCCGTCGTCCTCGCGATCTCCGCCTGCGTGAGCGAACCGGCGAGCCGTACCGCCCGTACGACGCGCTCCAGGTTGGCGCGGTGCAGCGACGACTGCGACCCGGGAGTCTCCATTGACTCTCACCCTCATCCCCTGGGTCCGCGTCACCCGGTGCGATGCGGACCTTGTACAAGTTATGAACCCCAAACTCCGCTGATTCGCCCAGTGGCGTCAAGCCCTTGAAAGAAATCGGTTCCAGGCCGTGTCCACGGCCGGCCGCGGGTGGTACGCCGCAGGGGTCCGTCCCCGGAGAGCTGTCTCTCCGGGGACGGACCCCTGCGCACGACGGGTGAAGCCGCGGTGGGCGTCAGCGGAAGGTGCCCTGCGACACCGAACCGGCGATCCGCCGCTGGAAGACGCAGTACACGAGGAGTACGGGCACCACCGTGACCACGATCGCCGCGAACAGCGCGCCGTAGTCGATGTCGTAGACCTGCGAGGACGCGTAGGCGGCCATGCCCTGAGTGAGGACCCACTTGTCCTGGTCGGTGTTGAGCGCCACCGGCAGCAGGAACTGGTTCCACAGGCCCAGGAAGTTGAAGATCGCCACCGCCGCCATGCCCGGACGGGCCATCGGCAGCATCACCTGGAAGAACGCCCGCCAGTCCCCGGCACCGTCGATCAGCGCGGCCTCGTACACGTCGTGCGGCAGCGACCGGAAGAACGAATAGAGGAAGAACATCGTGAACGGCAGCGCGAACGCGACATAGGTGAGGATCAGTCCGGGACGTGTGTTCAGCAGCCCGAAGTTCTGCAACTGGAAGAAGAGCGGAACGATCGCCAGGAAAACCGGGAAAGTCAGGCCGGCGAGCATCACGTAGTAGATCAGCCGGCGCCCGGGGAACTCGAACCGGGCGAGCACGTAGGCACACATCGCGCCGAGCAGCATCACCAGGATCAGGGCCGAGACCACGACGATCACGGAATTCAGGAAGTACTTCCCGATGTTCGCGTCGGTCCACGCGTTCGCGTAGTTCTCGAAGCGCCAGTGATCCGGCAGCGAGAACGGCGACGAAAGGATCTCGCCGGTCGATTTGAACGACGACATCAGCACCCACAGCATGGGCACGATCACGATCACGGACCACAGGATCAGCAGGGCGTGCGAGATCGCCGCGAATCTGCGGTCGCTGCTCGCGGCGGCCCTCGTCAGCCTGCGGTCGCTCGCCGGTTTCCGGTCACTGGCCGGCTTGCGGTCGGCGGCGATGACGCTCACCGGGCACCTCCCTTGGCTGCGGCACGCCGAGCCCTGGACCCAGGTGCTTTCCTCTTGCTCTCGCCCTCGCCGCCGCCCGTGAGGCGGTTGACGAGGAACACCAGCGCCGCGAACACGAGGGTGACGGCGGCGAGGACGACGCCCATCGCGGTGGCGTAGCCGAACTGCTGCTTGGCGAAAGCGACGTTGAACAGACGCTGGCTGATGGTCAGGGTCGAGTTGTCCGGGCCGCCGTTCGGCACCATCGCCTGGACGTAGACGAAGGCGTCGAGGGCGGCGATGCCCAGGTAGATGTACGCCGTCTGCACGCTGTCCCGGATCGCCGGCAGGGTGATCGAGATCGTGGTGCGGAACCGGCCGGCCCCGTCGATCTTCGCCGCCTCGTACAGCTCACCGGGAACGCCCTTGATCGCGGCGATGAAGAGCACCGCGTAGAATCCGACGAGCCCCCAGACGATGACGAACATCACGGCCGGCATCGCGGCGGCCTTCTCGCCCAGCCACGCGAACGACTCGAACCGGTCGAGGCCGAGGCCGGTGAGGACGCCGTTGAGCAGGCCGGCGTTCGGGTCGTACATCTGCGCCCAGATCAGACCGACGATGATCGCCGGCACGACGTAGGGGAAGAACGAGATGATCCGGTAGAACGACGCTCCCCGGATCCCTCGGACGGGGCCCTTGCTGGGCCCGCCCAGGGTGATGGCCACGGCGACCCCGAGGGCCAGCGTCAGCGTCACCAGCGGCACGAAGGCCGCGAGGAGTGCGACGTTGCGCAAGGCCTTCAGGAAGATGTCGTCCTGGAACATCTTCGTGAAGTTGTCGAGGCCGACGAAGTTGTAGTCCGGGCTGAAGCCGCGCCAGTCGGTCATCGCCCAGAAGATCGCCTGGCCGAACGGGATCAGAACGAAGATCACGAAGATGGCCAGCGGGACACCGAGGAACGCGAGGAAGAACGTCACCCGGTCGAACGTGAGCTTGCGGCGCCGTGGCCGCCCGCCGCGAGCGGCCGGCTCGGGCCGACGGCTCGCGGCGCCGGAGGTGGTGATGTTGTCTTTCATCGATGTACTAGCTGATCTTGATCTTGTCGATGGAGTCGTCGTCCCGGACCTTGTCGGAGATCTTCTGCAGGGCCGCGGTGAGGCCCTTGCGGTCGAGGTCACCGGAGAGGAACGAGTTCCACGGCACCAGCTGGTCGGTGTTCAGACCGTAGGCCTCGACGAACCTCCTCATGTCGTAGATGTTGTCGCCCGCGGCCTCGAGCATCGCCGTCTGGGAGACGAGGGCGGCCGATCCGAAGCCGTCGGCGGGCACGGTGCCCTTGACCACCGTCGGGGCCAGCTTCGTCTTGGCGAAGTTGGCGGCCGCCTTCTCGGACAGCATCGCCCGCAGCACTTCCTTGCCGCCTGCCGGGTTCTTGCCCTGCTTGGGCACGATGAACGGTTCGCCCGCCGCGGCGTGGAGCGACTCGTAGGGCAGCTTCGGCTTGTCCGTGAGCGTCATCTCCGGGAAGCCGGTCATCTGGAAGTCCTTCTTGGTGGCCTTCTTCATCTCGTTCTCGATCCAGCCACCGGACGGGTAGAGCAGCGCCTTCTGGTCGTTGCTCCAGATCGCCTGCGCCTTCTGGAACTGGGTGCCGGAGCCGCCGGGGACGAACATCTTCTCCTTGACCATGGTCTCCATGACCTTGAGGACCCCCTGGACGGCCGGATGCGACCAGGAGCCCTTCTCGAGGTTGCCGAGCGCGAGCCGGACCTCGTCACCGCCCTCCTTGATCGCCGAGGCGAACAGCATCGTCTGGTAGTAGGTCGCGGCTTCCTTGCCGTGGACGAAGAGGTACTTGCCCTTCTTCTTCGCCTGCTGGCCGAGGTCGAGCGCCTCGTCCCAGGTCTTCGGCGGGGTCCAGCCGTTCTCCTCGAAGAGCGTCTTCGAGTACCAGACGCCGTACACCGTCATCACGTACCGGAGCGCGACGAACTTGCCGTTGTACGTGCCGGGTTCCTTGACGCCGGGGTAGACGATGTCGGCGATCTTCTTGCCCTCGTAGGTGTTGGCCTCGAAGAGGTCGTCGAGCTCCTCCAGCTGGTCGAGGATGCCGAGGAAGCCGATCTGGTCCTCACCGGAGTTGTCGATGAGGTCCGGCGGGTTGCCGCCGACGAAGCGGGGCTGGAGCTGGGGGGCGATGTCGACGACCGGCTTGACCTCGACCTTGAGACCCTTCACCTGGCTGCCGAGCACCTGGTTGGTGTAGTCGACGTAGTCGGTGCCATAGCCGCCGTCGAAGATGGCCGCTTCGACCGAGGAGTTCGCGGCGGCACCGAACGGGTTGTTGGCGCTCTTCTCGCCCTTCGGGCCGCCGCCGCCGTCGCCGTCCTCGCTGGAGGGAGAGCTGCACGCGACCGCGAACGAGCCCATCGCCGCGGTGGCGATGGCCCCGCGCAGAAGCGTCCGCCTGTCAAGAGAGCCGGCACGAATGGTCATCTTTGCATCCTCACTGATCGATTGGTTCTGTCCGGGTGTGCTGCGTGTGCGGCGTTGTCGCCGTCGTCTCGGAGCCGCGGTGCGGCGCCGATAATCAGCCGAGCGATGCCGGCACAACAGTCGCCGGGGCGGGAGCGGCGGTCGCGCTCCGCCTGATCAGATCGTGATGGCCCACGCCGGTGGTGGATCCCATGCTCAAGTCCTCGCCTTCTCCAGGACTCAGGCGGTGAACCGGATCCTCCCCGGCACCGCGTTCGGGTCAAGCTGGGTCGTGCAGGAAATGCGGCCGTACAAGGTCGGGTGCGGTGAAGATGCCCCGGAGTGCCGACAGGTATAGTCCACTTTCACTTGGCGGAGCAAGATCGAATGCAAGGTTCACGGTACGTCTTTTCCGAGTTGAGACCTCCCGGAAATATGAGTGGCCTGTGCACCGCATGCCGGGGGAATCCCTGCCATAAGCCCCGAACGCCACATCCAACACCCTTGACATCACATGCCACTTGACCCCTACTGGTCCTTGCGCAGTTGATTTGACAACGTTGTCCCACGCGCAGGGAGGGTGGCCAGGACATGCAGTACAGAGTTCGGCACAGATGGGGTCCGGCGGTCGTCATGACGACCGCCTTCGCCTTGGCGGTGGGTTCACAGGGAGCGGCGGTCGCACTGCCGGACGCCCCCGCCAGGGCCGACCGGGAGTTCGCGTCGTCCTTCGAAGCGGACGACCCGGTTCCGGACTGGACCGACACCGTGGACACCGACCGGGACGGCGGCAAGCGGGCCTCCGGTGTGGACGGCGGGTACAGCACCGGCATACCCGGCAACGTCACGGAGCACGTCACCGGCGTGCGCGCGAGCGCCGAGAACACGGGCGGCCGGGAGGTGAAGGAGAACCTCGTCGACAACGAGCCGGCCACCAAGTGGCTCACCTTCGCGCCGACCGGCTGGGTCGAGTTCGACCTCGACGCACCGACGAAGATCGCCAAGTACGCGCTCACCTCGGCCAACGACCACGAAGAGCGCGATCCGCTGGACTGGACGCTGAAGGGCTCGGCGGACGGCGAGACCTGGCAGACGCTGGACACCCGCTCCGGGGAGCACTTCGACGGGCGCTTCCAGACCAAGACCTACGAACTCGCCGAGAGCGCCGAGTACCAGCACTTCCGGCTGGAGATCACCAAGAACAACGGGGCCGGTGACGCGCTCCAGCTCGCCGACGTGCAGCTGGCCACCAGCGACACCGAGGTCCCCACACCCGAGGACATGCTCTCCTTCGTCGACGAGGGCCCGGTGGGCTCGCCGACCGCGAAGGCGAACGCCGGGTTCACCGGCAAGCACGCGCTGCGCTACGCGGGCCGGCACACCGCGGACGGCCGGGGCTACTCGTACAACAAGGTCTTCGACGTGAACGTCAAGGTCGACCGGCGCAGCGAGCTGTCCTACAAGATCTTCCCGTCGATGGCCGACGGCGACCTCGACTACGACGCCACGAACGTCTCCGTCGACCTCGCCTTCACCGACGGCACCTACCTGAGCGACCTCAAGGCCACCGACCAGCACGGGTTCCCGCTGACGCCGCGCGGTCAGGGCGACGCCAAGATCCTCTACGTGAACCAGTGGAACAGCGTGAAGTCCGGGATCGGTTCGGTCGCGGCCGGCAAGACCGTCGACCGCATCCTGATCGCGTACGACTCCCCCAAGGGCCCGGCGAAGTTCCGCGGCTGGCTGGACGACGTGGCGATCGAGCGGGCCAGGCCCGAGCGTCCCAAGGCCCACCTGTCCGACTACGCGCTCACCACCCGCGGCACCAACTCCAGCGGCAGCTTCTCGCGCGGCAACAACTTCCCCGCGACCGCCGTGCCGCACGGCTTCAACTTCTGGACGCCGGTGACCAACGCCGGTTCGCTCAGCTGGATCTACGAGTACGCCAGCGGCAACAACGACGACAACCTGCCCACCGTGCAGGCGTTCTCCGCGAGCCACGAGCCGAGCCCGTGGATGGGTGACCGGCAGACCTTCCAGGTGATGCCCTCGGCCGCCTCCGGCACCCCGGACACCGGCCGGGACGCCCGCGAGCTGGCCTTCCGGCACGAGAACGAGACCGCCCGGCCGTACTACTACGGCGTGCGGTTCGAGAACGGCGTCAAGGCCGAGATGACGCCGACCGACCACGCGGCGATGATGCGCTTCACCTACCCCGGTGACGACGCGAGCGTCATCTTCGACAACGTCAACGACCAGGCCGGCCTGACCCTGGACAAGGAGAACGGCACCTTCACCGGCTACTCGGACGTCAAGTCCGGCGGCTCCGCCGGTGCCACCCGCCTCTTCGTCTACGGCGAGTTCGACAGCTTGGTCACCGGCGGCGACTCCAGCGGCGTCAAGGGCCACCTGCGCTTCGACGCCGGCCGGGACCACTCCGTGACGATGCGCATCGCCACCTCGCTGATCAGCGTGGACCAGGCGAAGGACAACCTGCGCCAGGAGATCCCGAAGCGGGCCTCCTTCGACAAGGTCAAGCGGGACGCCCGGAAGCAGTGGGACCGGATCCTCGGCAAGGTCGAGGTCGAGGGCGCCACGCAGGACCAGCTGACCACGCTGTACTCCGGCCTCTACCGGCTGTACCTGTACCCGAACGCGGGACACGAGAAGGTCGACGGGACGTACAAGTACGCCTCCCCGTTCTCCAAGGCGGTCAAGGAGAACACGCCGACCGAGACCGGCGCCAAGATCGTGGACGGCAAGGTCTACGTCAACAACGGCTTCTGGGACACGTACCGGACCGCCTGGCCCGCGTACTCCTTCCTCACCCCGTCCCAGGCCGGTGAGCTGGTCGACGGCTTCGTGCAGCAGTACAAGGACGGCGGCTGGACCTCGCGCTGGTCCTCCCCCGGCTACGCGGACCTGATGACCGGCACCTCCTCCGACGTGGCCTTCGCCGACGCCTACGTCAAGGGCGTCGACTTCGACGCGAAGGCGGCGTACGACGCGGCGGTCAAGAACGCCACCGTGGTGCCGCCGTCCTCCGGCGTGGGCCGCAAGGGCATGGAGACCTCGCCGTTCCTCGGCTACGCGGGCACCGAGACGCACGAGGGCCTGTCCTGGTCGCTTGAGGGCTACCTCAACGACTACGGCATCGCGAAGATGGGCGAGAAGCTCTACAAGGAGACCGGCGAGAAGCGGTACAAGGAGGAGTCCGCGTACTTCCTCAACCGCGCCCAGGACTACGTCAACCTCTTCGACTCGAAGGCGGGCTTCTTCCAGGGCAAGGACAACAAGGGCAACTGGCGCGTGGACTCCGAGAAGTACGACCCGCGCGTGTGGGGCTACGACTACACCGAGACCAACGGCTGGGGCTACGCCTTCACCGCCCCGCAGGACAGCCGGGGCCTGGCCAACCTGTACGGCGGCCGGGACGGCCTCGGCGACAAGCTCGACGAGTACCTCTCCACCCCGGAGACGGCCTCCCCGGACCTGAAGGGCTCCTACAACGGCGTCATCCACGAGATGGTCGAGGCCCGGGACGTCCGCATGGGCATGTACGGGCACTCCAACCAGGTCGCCCACCACGCCCTGTACATGTACGACGCGGCCGGGCAGCCGTACAAGACGCAGAAGAACATCCGCGAGGTGCTCCAGCGGCTGTACACCGGCAGCGACATCGGCCAGGGCTACCACGGCGACGAGGACAACGGCGAGCAGTCGGCCTGGTTCCTCTTCTCCTCGCTCGGCTTCTACCCCCTGGTGATGGGCAGTGGCGAGTACGCCGTCGGGTCCCCGCTGTTCAAGAAGGCGACGGTGCACCTGGAGAACGGCCGCAAGCTGGTCGTCAAGGCGCCCAAGAACAGCACGAAGAACGTCTATGTGCAGGGCCTGAAGGTCAACGGCAAGCGCTGGAACTCCACTTCGCTCCCCCACTCGCTGATCGCGAAGGGCGGTGTCCTGGAGTTCGACATGGGCGCGAAGCCCTCCTCGTGGGGCACGGGCGAGAACGCGGCACCGCCGTCGATCACCAAGGACGACGACGTGCCGACCCCGCGCACCGACGCGATCACGGGCCAGGGCGCGCTGTTCGACAACACCTCGGCGACGGACGCGAGCGTGACATCGGTGGACCTGCCCGTGTCCGGCGAGGGCGCCAAGGCGGTCCAGTACACGCTCACCTCCTCGGCGGACCGCACCAAGGCCCCGGCCGGCTGGAAGCTCCAGGGCTCGGCCGACGGCACCACCTGGCGGACGCTGGACGAGCGCTCCGGCGAGTCCTTCGCCTGGGACCGGCAGACGCGGGCGTTCTCCGTGAAGTCGCCGGGCTCGTACGCCAAGTACCGCCTGGTGCTGGACGGCGCGCACACGCTGGCGGAGGTGGAACTGCTGGCGTAGTCGGCACACCCGGCCGACGAACGCACGAACGCACGAACGAACGGGCGGACGGGCGGACGGGCAGGCGGGCGGGCGGCGGGTTCGGGCTTCGGCCGGAATCCGCCGCCCGCTCGTCCGCCCCATTCCCCTGAGCCGGCGTATGCACCAGGATGAGCGGGCGCCGTCGGCGGCCGCCGGGGCGCGTCACGCATCGTCAGGGGGAGCACATGCGGACATCCATCGGCAAGCGCGTCACGGGCCTGGTCACGGGCGCACTGCTGGCGGCGGGGGCTCTCTTCGCGACCGCCGCGCCGGCCCAGGCCTACAGCCCGGACCCCGACGTCTCGACGTACTACCGCCAGACGAGCGGCTGCCCGTGCAGCGGCGGCAGCCTCGGCGACCCGTTCGACGGCACCTACTTCGCGCACGACGCGGGCGGCACGGCCGTCAAGATGGAGCTGAACGACGCGGGCTGGTTCATCGGCAAGGTCGAGTTCCACCCCGACGGCGAGAAGCTGTGGGTCTACGACACCAAGAACGACGGCGACGGGTTCTATGTGGCGATCGGCTACTCATGGGGCGGTTCCTACCACGACCTGGGCACGTACTCGGCGCCGGGCACCTCGGCCACCGTGGACATGACGGTCAAGAACTTCAGCATTCCGGACGGCGCGTACGTGGACCTCACGGTCTATGACGGTTCCGGCCGCTCCGACTACATCGCCGGCGCGCGCGGCACGGGCGGGGCGGTCGCCTGACGGCACGACCGACGCCATCGACCCGGCCTGGCTGCCGGACGAGGCGGCGTGCACCCGGTGATGGGCCAGATCGAGCGGGGTTACGCGGGCGGCTCGCTGTTCTGGTCCGAGCCGACGAGCGCGAAGTCGTCGGCCTCGTACGTGGCGAACCAGTTCAAGGGCTTCACATCCGGCGTCCTGCGCGAGGAGTTCCCGCACCTGAAGTCGCGGATGCCCACCCTGTGGTCGTCATCGTACTTCGCCACCTCCGTCGGCGCCGTGTCGGCGGCGACGGAGGAGAAGTACATCGTGGGGCTGCGCGGCACGGTGTGCGAGGCCGGGGAGGCGGTGCACATGCGGCGCCGGCTGGAGTGGCTGGCCGCCGTGGTGCCGGCGCCGTGACGCGGCGAGGGCCGCACCCCCGTTCCCGGGGATGCGACCCTCCACCTTCGTACGCCGTCGGCTGCTACTTGCGGATCAGGCTGCGCAGCACGTACTGCAGGATGCCGCCGTTGCGGTAGTAGTCCGCCTCGCCGGGAGTGTCGATGCGGACGACCGCGTCGAACTCGACGCCGGTGTCGGTGGTGACCTTCACCGTGCGCGGGGTGGTGCCCTCGTTCAGCTCGGTCACGCCGGAGACGGAGAAGGCCTCCTCGCCGGTCAGGCCGAGGGACTCGGCGGTCTGGCCCTCGGGGAACTGCAGCGGCAGGACGCCCATCCCGATGAGGTTCGAGCGGTGGATGCGCTCGTAGGACTCGGCGACGACGGCCTTGACGCCGAGCAGCGCGGTGCCCTTGGCGGCCCAGTCGCGGGACGAGCCGGAGCCGTACTCCTTGCCGGCCAGGACGACGAGCGGGATGTCCTGCTCGATGTAGTTGCGGGAGGCGTCGTAGATGAACGACACCGGCCCGTCGGCCTGGGTGAAGTCGCGGGTGTAGCCGCCCTCGGTGCCCGGCGCGATCTGGTTGCGCAGGCGGATGTTGGCGAAGGTGCCGCGGATCATGATCTCGTGGTTGCCGCGGCGCGAGCCGTAGCTGTTGAAGTCGCGGCGCTCGACGCCGTGCTCCGTGAGGTACTTGCCGGCCGGGGTGTCGGCCTTGATGGCGCCGGCGGGCGAGATGTGGTCCGTGGTCACCGAGTCGCCCAGCTTGGCCAGCACCCGGGCGCCGGAGATGTCCTCGACCGGGGCCGGCTCCATGCCCATGCCCTCGAAGTACGGGGGCTTGCGCACGTAGGTGGACTCGCCGTCCCACTCGAAGGTGTCGCCGGTCGGGATGGACAGCGCCTGCCACTGGGCGTCGCCCGCGAAGACGTCGCTGTAGGACTTGGAGAACATGTCCTCGCCGATGGCGTTGGCGACGACGTCGTTGACCTCGGCCTCGGAGGGCCAGATGTCCTTGAGGAAGACCGGGTTGCCGTCCTGGTCGGCGCCGAGGGAGTCCTTGGTGACGTCGACCTTCATCGAACCCGCGAGGGCGTAGGCGACGACCAGCGGCGGGGACGCCAGGTAGTTCATCTTGACGTCGGGGTTGATCCGGCCCTCGAAGTTGCGGTTGCCGGAGAGCACCGAGGTGACGGCGAGGTCGTGGTCGTTGACGGCCTTGGAGACCTCGTCCGGCAGCGGGCCGGAGTTGCCGATGCAGGTGGTGCAGCCGTAGCCGACCAGGTTGAAGCCAACCTTGTCGAGGTAGGGGGTCAGGCCCGCCTTCTCGAAGTAGTCGGTGACGACCTTGGAGCCCGGGGCGAGGGTGGTCTTGACCCACGGCTTGCGGGTCAGGCCCTTCTCGACCGCCTTCTTGGCCACCAGGGCGGCGGCGACCATGACGTACGGGTTGGAGGTGTTGGTGCAGGAGGTGATGGCCGCGACCGTCACCGCACCGTGGTCCAGCTCGTACGAGGTGCCGTCGGGGGCGGTCACGCGGACCGGGTTGGACGGGGCGCCGTTCGGGGTGACGGCCGGGGAGTCGGAGGCCGGGAAGGACTCCTTGCCCGCCTCGTCCACGACGTCCACGTAGTTGAGGACGTCCGACTTGAACTGCTGGGCGGCGTTGGCGAGGACGATGCGGTCCTGCGGGCGCTTCGGGCCGGCGATGGAGGGGACGACCGTGGAGAGGTCCAGCTCCAGCTTCTCGGAGAAGTCCGGCTCGGCCTGCGGGTCCAGCCAGAGGCCCTGCTCCTTGGCGTACGCCTCGACCAGCGCGACCTGCTGCTGGGAGCGGCCGGTCAGGCGCATGTAGTTCAGCGTCTCGTCGTCGACCGGGAAGATCGCGGCGGTGGAGCCGAACTCCGGCGACATGTTGCCGATGGTGGCGCGGTTGGCGAGGCTGGTGGCGGCCACGCCCTCGCCGTAGAACTCGACGAACTTGCCGACCACGCCGTGCTTGCGCAGCATCTCGGTGATCGTGAGCACCAGGTCGGTGGCGGTGGTGCCGGGGGTCAGCTCGCCGGTGAGCTTGAAGCCGACGACGCGCGGGATGAGCATGGAGACCGGCTGGCCGAGCATCGCGGCCTCGGCCTCGATGCCGCCGACGCCCCAGCCGAGGACGCCGAGGCCGTTGACCATGGTGGTGTGCGAGTCGGTGCCGACCAGCGTGTCGGGGTAGGCCTTGCCGTCACGGGTCATGACGACGCGGGCCAGGTGCTCGATGTTCACCTGGTGGACGATGCCGGTGCCCGGGGGGACGACCTTGAAGTCGTCGAAGGCGGTCTGGCCCCAGCGCAGGAACTGGTAGCGCTCCTTGTTGCGGCCGTACTCCAGGTCGACGTTCTGCTGGAAGGCGTCGTTGGTGCCGAACTTGTCCGCGATGACGGAGTGGTCGATGACCATCTCGGCCGGGGAGAGCGGGTTGATCTTGTTCGGGTCGCCGCCCAGCTCCTTGACGGCCTCACGCATGGTGGCGAGGTCGACGACACAGGGCACGCCGGTGAAGTCCTGCATGATCACGCGGGCCGGCGTGAACTGGATCTCCTGCGACGGCTGGGCCTGCGAGTCCCAGCCGCCGAGGGCGCGGATGTGGTCGGCGGTGATGTTCGCGCCGTCCTCGGTGCGGAGCAGGTTCTCCAGCAGCACCTTCAGGCTGTAGGGAAGGCGCGCGGAGCCCTCGACCTTGTCCAGCCGGAAGATCTCGTACGACTCGTCGCCCACCTGCAGTGTGCTGCGGGCGTCGAAGCTGTTCGCCGACACGACAGTCTCCTTCATTCATGTGCGCGTACCACCGCATCCTGCCGCCACGCCCTCCTGGCCGATCCGCTAAGGTAAGGCTAAGTTAGGTAACCCTTACCGTCGGATCGACAGCGGCGTGTGGCTGCGGCACGCCTCGGCAGATATCTCGATGTCGAGATAACTCTAGTACATGGGGGCGGTCCGGTCATGTCCGGGCGCCGTGTGGCGTGCGCCCCACTCCGGGTGACCCGTGCGGCCATCACTAAGCCGAACGGGGGTATCCGATGCACGCCGGACCGACCCGGCACGACACGGAAGGGGGCACGATGCCGCTCACGTTCCGCAAGAGTTTCCGGATCCTCCCCGGAGTGCGGCTGAACATCAACAAACGCTCGTGGTCCATCACGACCGGAGGCCGCAGCGGCCCGCGCCACACCCGCAGCAGCACCGGACGTCGTACGACATCGATGGATTTGCCGGGACCTTTCGGCTGGCGTCGCACCACGACGAGCCGACGCCGCTGAGCCGTCACCGGGGGTTCCTTGACGCCGCGTCACCCGAACGGACCCCCCGAGAGGTGCCATCTCATATCTGAGATAGCCTCAACCTCATGGCAGACGACTACCTCGTACGCATCGGCAGGCTCATCCGTGACGCCCGGCAGCACCGCGGCTGGACGCAGTCACAGCTCGCGGAGGCGCTCAACACCAGCCAGAGCGCCGTCAACCGCATCGAACGCGGCAACCAGAACATCAGCCTTGAGATGATCGCCCGGATCGGCGAAGCGCTGGACAGCGAGATCGTCTCCCTGGGCTACGCGGGTCCGATGCACCTGCGCGTGGTCGGCGGCCGTCGCCTGTCCGGCGCCATCGACGTCAAGACCAGCAAGAACGCCTGCGTGGCCCTGCTGTGCGCCTCGCTGCTCAACAAGGGGCGCACGGTGCTGCGCCGGGTCGCCCGCATCGAGGAGGTCTACCGCCTCCTGGAGGTGCTCAACTCCATCGGCGTGCGCACCCGCTGGATCAACGACGGCACCGACCTGGAGATCGTGCCGCCGGCCGAGCTGGACATGGAGGCCATCGACGCCGAGGCGGCCGTCCGCACCCGCTCCATCATCATGTTCCTCGGCCCGCTGCTGCACCGCATGGAGCGCTTCCGGCTGCCCTACGCCGGCGGCTGCGACCTCGGCACCCGGACCATCGAGCCGCACATGATCGCGCTGCGCCGGTTCGGCCTGGACGTCGCGGCGACCGAGGGCCACTACCACGCGGTGGTCGACCGCACGGTGCGCCCGGACCGCCCCATCGTCCTGACCGAACGCGGCGACACGGTCACGGAGAACGCGCTGCTGGCCGCCGCGCGCCACGACGGCGTCACCGTCATCCGCAACGCCTCGTCCAACTACATGGTCCAGGACCTCTGCTTCTTCCTGGAGGCCCTGGGCGTCCGCGTGGAAGGCATCGGCACCACCACCCTCACCGTCCACGGCATGCCGGTCATCGACGCCGACGTGGACTACTCCCCCTCCGAGGACCCGGTAGAGGCGATGAGCCTGCTGGCCGCCGCCGTGGTCACGGAGTCGGAACTGACGGTGCGCCGGGTCCCGATCGAGTTCCTGGAGATCGAGCTGGCGGTCCTGGAGGAGATGGGCCTCGACCACGACCGCACCCCGGAGTACTTCGCCGACAACGGCCGCACCCGCCTGGTGGACCTGACGGTGCGCCCCTCCAAGCTGGAGGCGCCCATCGACAAGATCCACCCGATGCCCTTCCCGGGCCTGAACATCGACAACGTCCCCTTCTTCGCGGCCATCGCCGCCTCCGCCCAGGGCCAGACCCTCATCCACGACTGGGTCTACGACAACCGCGCCATCTACCTCACCGACCTGAACCGCCTCGGCGGCCGCCTCCAGCTCCTGGACCCCCACCGCGTCCTGGTCGAGGGCCCGACCCGCTGGCGCGCCGCCGAGATGATGTGCCCGCCCGCCCTGCGCCCCGCCGTGGTCGTCCTCCTGGCGATGATGGCCGCCGAGGGCACGTCGGTACTGCGCAACGTGTACGTCATCAACCGCGGTTACGAGGACCTCGCGGAGCGGCTGAACTCGATCGGGGCGCAGATCGAGATCTTCCGGGACATCTGAAAGGGACCGCTCCGGGACGCTCGGGGTGCGACGCAGGCGGGGGCCGGGGGGCGGGTTTTGCCCCCCGCCCCCCCCCGCGGGCCGGGGCCCCCCCCCCCCCCAACCACCCCCAGCGCCCCGCCCCCCCCCGGGCC
>NZ_JBHWKU010000023.1:0-109565 GCF_042730645.1 Streptomyces sp. NPDC059906 | reverse complement strand
TCAGGTCGCGTTTCTCTCTTCGGGCGCGCGTCGGCGGGTGGGGGGCGCCTCGGCCGGGGGGGCGTGGTGTCTGGGGGTGCCGGGCGCCCCCGCCGTGCTGCCTGGGCCCCGCCGGCCTCCGCGCGGGACCGGTTGTCCCGGGGGCTCAGGCGGTCGGTGGGTCCGCCGGTCAGTAGGCGGAGTCGACGTTGTCCATGGAGCCGTACTTGTCGGCCGCGTAGTTGCAGGCGGCGACGATGTTGGCGACCGGGTCGGTGATGGAGTCCTTCGTGCCCTTGACGTGGTAGGCGTCGAAGGTGGGCTGGATCGTCTGGAGCAGGCCCTTCGAGGGGATGCCGTTCTGGGCGTTGACGTCCCAGTTGTTCTGCGCGTTCGGGTTGCCGGACGACTCGCGCATGATGTTGCGGTGCAGGCCTTCGTAGGTGCCCGGGATGTTCTTGGCGTCCATGACGTCCAGGGCGGTGCGGATCCAGCCTTCGAGGTCGTCGCCGTGCTTCTTCTCGCCGGCCTTGACGATGGCCTTGATCTTGTCGGTCTGGGCCTGGGTCTGCGCGGTGGACGCCTTGGCCGGCTCGGCGGCGTGTGCCGGGCTCGGGGCGAGGGTGAGGGTGACGGCGGCGGCGCCCGCGGCGGCGAGGGAGGCCACGGCGGACTTGCGGAAGCTGGGGCGGCGCATGATGGCGTGCACGGGTGTACCTCTCCATTCGGGAACGTGATGGGGAGGCCGACGGGGGGTCGGCGACGCGGTGTCCGCGTTGGACGCGGCTTCGCGTCATCAGGGCCGGTGTCTGGATCACGGACGGGCTCTTCCCGTCCGGTCCCGGCGCTCGGCTCCCCGGTACGCCGAACACACTGCGGAACGCACCGGCGTCGCGACAAGTGTGTGACCTACTACGCCGCTTCGCAGGACGCCCGCGTGACTCGCCCGGACGGCCGACGATTACGCGGGCGAGCGGCCGTCGGGCGTCTACTAACCCCGGCCCCGTGTGACGTGGGCCCTGTGCGCGCCCTCACAGAGCCGGTCACCCGGCGGTCTCCTCTCGTCACTCTGCGGAGACGGCTACCTCACTCGATGAGGCAGCACGGTCACCCACCGGGGTCGCCTGGAAGGCCGACGTGCAGCCCGCTCACTTCGGGCAGAGCGTTCGGGGCGCCGGCCCCGGGGGGACGTCCTCGTGCCAGCGGTCGGTGGCGTCGCGTCCCTCCAGTGGCGCGCCGATCCGGCGCTCCGTGGCGACGCCCCAGAGCCGGACCGTGCGGTCGTTGCCACCGGTGGCCAGGCCGGCGCCACTATCTGCGCGGTGTGATCGCCCGGGCTCTCACCGATGCGGCGGCGACAGCGCGCCCACGTCGCCCGCGCCGAGCAGCGGTTCGCCGACGGGTTCCGCTCCGGGTCGTACCGCCCCCGTCGGTGCATCCGGCGACGGACACCGCCGCCGGCGCCGACATCAGCAGGGCCGACCGAGCCGCGGCTGGCAGGATCACGGTCCCTGTCCAGCGGCAACACACAGTAGTGGACTACGTCCTTATGCGTGAGTGCGCGGCTGAATCACCCTCCCCCGGCCCGGATTCCGGCGGAGCCGGTGTTTCCCGCCTCCCGCCCGGCCTGAGCAGCACGAGCAGGGCGGTCAGCGCCGCCACCCCGGCCAGGACCAGGAGGACGACCCGGTCGGACACCGCCGCGCCGATGTCGGACAGTCGTTCCTCCAGGGCGAACTCGGTGTCGGTGTCCAGCACCGAGGGCAGCGCGGAGGTGCCGTCGAAGGCCAGGAAGGCCACTCCGAGCGCGATGAAGAACAGGCCGCCGAGGAGGGTGGTGCTGTGCAGGGTCAACGGGCCCGCCCGGAAGGTCCGGCCGCGCAGCCAGCGTCTGCGGCCCAGGTCGAACCGGTCCCAGAGCAGCGCCAGTACGAACATCGGGACCGCCATTCCCAGTGCGTAGACGGCGAGCAGCACCCCGCCGTGCAGCGGGTCGCCGTCCACGGCCGCCACGGTGAGGACGGAGCCGAGGATCGGTCCCGCGCAGAATCCCGCCAGCCCGTACACCGCGCCCAGGGCGAACACCGACAGGGCCGAGCCCGAACGGCGTCCGCCCGCGGCCCGCGCCATCCGGCGGGAGCCGAAGCCCAGCCCGACGATCTGGGCCGCGCCCAGGGCGATGACCGTCCACCCGCCCGCCGTCACCAGGGCGTCCCGGTGCCCGTAGAAGAGGCGGCTGGCGAAGGAACCGGCCACGCCGAGCGGTACCAGCGTCGTGCACAGTCCGACGTAGAACAGGCCGGTGCGTCCCAGCAGCCGGGTGCGGCTGGTGAAGGAGTAGGCGAAGAAGGCCGGCAGCAGCAGGGCGCTGCACGGGCTGAGCAGGGCCAGCAGCCCGCCGAGGAAGGCCATCGCCAGGCCGGCCTCGCTCATCGTCCGGCCGCCTTCGCCGTCTTCGCCGTCTTCGCCGCGGTCTCGACGGCTTCCTTGAAGGTGTCCGTGGGCTGGGCGCCCAGGATCGGCCTGCCGTTGACCAGAAACGCCGGGGTACTGGTCACGCCGAGGGTGTAGCCCTCCTCCTGGTCCTCGCGCACGGCGCCGCGGGCCTCGTCGGAGGCCATGTCGGCCTGGAAGCGCTCGATGTCGGCGATTCCCGCCTCGCGGGCCATGGCGAGGAGGTTCTCGGCGTCGAAGGCGCCGGTGTTGCGTTCGCGCGGCTTGCCGTAGGCGACGTCGTGGAACTCCCAGAACTTCTTCTGCCGCCCGGCCGCCCAGCCGGCCAGCGCCGCCTGTTCGGACTCCTCGCCGAAGATGGGGAAGTTGCGCCACTCGATGCGCAGGGTTCCCTCGTCCACATACGAGCGCAGCAGTTCGGGCTTGGTCTCGCGGGCGAACCGGCCGCAGAACGGGCACTGGAAGTCGGAGTACTCGATCAGCACCACCGGGGCGTCCGCGCGCCCGACCGCAAGGGGATCGGACGCGTCGCGGCGGGCGAGGGCGAGCAGGGCCTCGTCGGCGGGCGCGGGGGCGGCGGAGCCGGTGACGGCCGCGGGTTCGCCGGTCTTCTCCTCGCGGGTGTCCGTGTCGTCGAGTGTGAGGGCGAAGGCCGCGGTCACCGCAGCGGCGGCGAGCACCGCCACGGCAGCGACGGTCCGCCTGCGGCCGCGGCGGGACGAGGACCGGGACGACGACGGGGACGGGGACGAGGACGGGGACGAGGACGGGGTGGATCCAGTCATGGGGGACCTCAGACAGTGAGGAGGGAAGGGAAGAGGAAGAGTGAGGGGTGGTGCGGAACCGGGCCGCGGGTCAGGCGGCGGGCGTGACCGGGCACTCGGTCTCGGAGGAGAGGCGGCGCAGCGCGGCTTCCGCCAGCAGGCCCGCCGACAGCACGGCCAGCAGCGGTTGCAGCGGAGCCCAGTAGCTCAGGGCGCCGGAGGCTCCGAGGAGCACGAGGACGAGCTTGTTGCAGACCGGGCAGCCGACGGCGAAGAAGGAGAGCACCCCGCCGATCGCCCCGAGCCGGCCGCCTTGGGCGGCGTGCGGCTCCGGGGAGGACGAGGGCCGGCGCACGTAGGTGGTCAGGACGATGCCGGCCAGTACGGCCGTGACGGCCAGGGCCGGGTAGTTCCACCACTGCACGGGTACCGACCGGCCGAAGAGCGGATTGGGCACCACGTCGGTGGGCGCGCCGACCAGGACCGTCGTGGCCAGCGCACCCGCGCCCGCCACGGTCCACTGCCGGGACCGCCAACCACGCAGTGCCGTACCCGCCCGCCGCCAGGAGCGCGGGGAGGAGGACATGCCGAAGAACTCCGTTTCAGAGGATGCGGGGACACGGCCGAACGGGCCGGTCTACATCCGCAGAACGGAGTGGAGGGTCGACGGGGGCGGATCGGGGCCGCCGGCGAACGCGCCGAAGTGCTGTGGCACGAGGGGCGCCGGATCGGTGTGCGGCGACGTCGCGCGCGGGAAGGCGGCGGACGGCGGCGGGTTCTCGGCCCGCTGGACACTGGAGTCGCCGATCGCCTTCTTGCCGCACGGTGCCGCGGCACCGTCGGACGGTTCGGCTGCGGCTGCTGCGGCGGCGGTGTGCACCCGCTCCGCGGTGGGCGCGGGCGTGCCCCGTGCTCCGCTCTCCGCGTGCGCGAAGACGCACAGCAGCCCCACCACGGCCACGAGCAGGGCCAGCACACCGCGGACGTGGGCGGGTGCCCGCCCGGGTGCCGCTCGCCTCATCGCCGCTCCTGCGCTGTCCGTGGTCACGGCCACCCTAGGTCACGCGCCGCCAGGACCCGTACCGGGCCCGGACGCTCCGTCGGGCCGCGCTTCGTCCCCCGTTCGCGCGCTCTCCGACGCTTTTCGTACCGGGCGGCGACCGAACCGGTGTGAATTCGAGATTGGGTAAGTATCGCAGAAATCGTTCACTCGACTGCCGCGCATCCGACGGAGTAGGCAGACGTTACTTCGGATATGACCGAGGAACGCGGGGAATTCACGGCGCTTGGCCCGTACACCTACAGGCCGGGCAGAAATCACTGTCCGTCACCGAGCGACGGAACTCTGACCAGAGGCAGGCACCCCGTCCCTCTCCGGGTGACCGAGCCCGTGCTGCAGCGGTTCCTGGACGTCATGAGCGAGTTGGAGACCGGCCTCGCCGAGCGGTGGGGCCGGACGCAGGGCTCCTTGACGTACACCCGGGCGGAGTGACCGGCGCCTCGTGTACGAAGAACACTACGGAGAACACACTCACCCCCGCATGCCGTACGGCGAAGGGCCGTTCCGTGCCACGGGCAGCGGTCGGCACCGCGCACCCGAGGCGGCCTCCCAGGAGACCCTGGTCCCGCCCGAACCCGGGTGGGACCCCGCCGAGGAACTCGCGTTCCTGCTCCAGGACGCGTTGGAGCAGCAGACCGGAACACCCTCCGCGACGGACACCTCGGCGCTCGCACCCGCCCCGGGCACACCGCTGAGCAATCTGCAGGAGATCACGGCGGAGCTGCCCCCGTTGAGGGAGTCCCCGACGAGTCACCGCAGGGTCCGCAGAGGGAGAAAGGTGAGCCGGCTGCGTGCCGCGAGCCTGTTCGTCGCCGCGCTCGCCGCGGTCATCGCCGCCTCCGTGAGCCTGTTCGGAGGGATGGTGGCCTACGAACCGTTGCGGCTGGCGGCCGTGACCCGTACTCGCGGCAGCGTCGTGTCCTGGTGGCCGCTGCTGGTCTACGGGCCCTGGCTGGTGGCCTCGCTGGCGGTGCTGCGGGCCGCGCTGCACCAGCGCCGCGCGGTGCACTCCTGGGCCGTCGTCCTGCTGTTCTCGGCCATCGCGATGCTGCTCTGCATCGCGGAGGCGCCCAGGACGGTCAGCGACGGCGCGGCGGCCGCCCTGCCCGGCCTGGCCTCGCTGGTCTGCTTCCAGCAGGTCATCCGCCAGATCACGCTCACCCGTCCGCCCCGGCGGGCGGTGCCGCGCCACCGGCAACGCGCCGCGGTCACTCCGGGTGACGATCCGTCGGGCAGGGCGGCCGCCGATCCGGTGTCCCTTCCGCAGCAGCGGAAGAATGCCGTGCGTTCGCCGCGGCCCGGAGCGGGGCCCGGGAAACGAACGTGACCGGGGCTGAACAAGGCGGTCGTAACAGCCTTCCATTCTCCTTCTCAGCATATGAAGAGAAGGAAATGCGGAATGCGTTGCGGATCGCGCCCGGAAGGGTGCGGGAGGGCACCGCGCGGGTCAGCCCGCCGTAAGGACCACGTCCTGTGCCTGCCGGGCGTGGAAGCTCGGGAGCGGCACGATGCCCATGGGGCGCAACTCCATCAGGGTGGCCTCCACGTGGGCCGCGCCGGGCTCGAGGACGACCGTGTCGGGCGTGCCGGTGTTGACCCAGCGGTGCTCCAGGCCGTCGCAGACCGCGCGGGTGCCGCCGACGCCGAAGCGGGCGGACGGGTCGCTCTGGCTCACGGTGGAGCTGACGAAGACCGGGCCGCTGCCGCCGGTGCAGCGGTAGGTGCCGGAGAGGGTGACGCTGCCGTCGGCGGCGATGCGGCCGGTCGGGTCGACGGTCACCGACTCGGCGACGAGGCGGGCGTCGTGGGGTGCGGCCGTGGCGGCGGGGGCGGCGAGCAGGAGCAGGGCGGCGCCGGCGG
Source organism: Streptomyces sp. NPDC059906 (assembly GCF_042730645.1). Taxonomy (NCBI): domain Bacteria; kingdom Bacillati; phylum Actinomycetota; class Actinomycetes; order Kitasatosporales; family Streptomycetaceae; genus Streptomyces; species Streptomyces sp. NPDC059906. The sequence goes on along the minus strand of NZ_JBHWKU010000023.1, from coordinate 103,448 downwards.
CCGTGGCGAGGGCGGCGGAGCGTACGGGCATGGGGAACCTCCCGGTCGGTCGGAATGAGGGGTTCCACTGGTACCGGGCGGAGGGGCCGTCGGCAGTGACCGTCACCCCTTCGGTGGCGAGTCCGCCTCGGCCGTCGGTGGCGGGTCCGCGTCGGCCGTCGGTGGCGGGTCCGCGTCGGCCGTCGTGGAACCGTCGCCGGGTTGTCCGGGTGTTGTCACGCTTGCCGCCCGGGCCTTGGCGATGACTTCCCGGCGGGCGCACCGTCTGTACATGCGACGGTCCCGAGGACGGGACGGTCTCCCGACGTGGAGGTGCGCCATGTGTGTCCACCGGCCTTCCTGCCCCGCTTCCGACTCCCCCGAGGCGCGCGTCGTCACCGCGCACGTCGTCGCCGCCCACCCGGAGCAGGGGTGGAACCTGCTGTGCGACGGCACGGTCGTCTTCGACGACACCGGCGAACTGCTCCCCGACGGCCGTGTGGTCGCCCCGTGCCGGGTGCCCGCCGGGCGCCTGGCGATGGCCGCCTGAATCCGTCCGGCACGGCTCAGTCCTTCTCGGCGACGAACTCCCGCAGCAGGGAGGCGAGCAGCTCCGGCTGGTCCTCGGGGATCAGCGTCCGGGTGTCCTCGACCTCCACGAGCCGTCCCTGCGGGAGGAGTTCGGCCAGACGCCGGCCGTGGGCACGGGGCATCATCAGGTCCTCGGTCGCCCAGACGACGAGTGCGGGCCGGTCGAACCTCCGCAGGCCCTGGGCGGCTTCGAGCAGTTCGTCGCGGCGCACGTGCGTGCCGTAGTGCCGGAAGTCGCGCCGGATCGCCGGGTCGGTGCGCAGCGGGCGCAGCCAGCCGTCGACGACCTCGTCGGGCACGGGCCGCTTGGTGAGGGCGCCGATGCCGACCGGGAGGCGCCGCAGCGGTCTGAGGCCGAGGGTGCGCACCAGCAGGGAGACGCCGCCGGGGGCCCGGCAGGCGATGCCGATCAGCTTCCCGGGCAGGCCCGGCGGGTAGTTGTCGAACGCCTCGCACGCGACGAGCGCCAGCCGTGCGAGCCGCTCCGGGTGCCGGGCGGCCACCGTCTGGGCGCGCCCGCAGTCGTTCTCGACGAGGGTGACGTCGGTGAGGTCGAGGCGGTCGAGGAACTCGGCGACCATCTCGTTGACCAGGTCGGGTGTGGGGGGTCGGCGCATCGGACGGCGGTGGGCGCCGTAGGGCAGGGTCGGCGCGATCACCCGGTGGTCGGTGCGCAGGTCGGCGAGGATCTTGCGCCAGACGGTCGCGTCGTGGACGAGGCCGTGGAGGAGGACGACGACCGGGCCGTCGCCGCCGGTGTCCTCGTACTCGACGGTTCCCGCGCTCAGTTCGATGTCCGGCATGCCGGAATGCTAGGGGGCGGGGGCCGGTTACGGCAGTACGGCGAACCCGTCCAGTTCCACCAACGCCCGTTCGTCCCACAGCCGTACGACCTCCACGACCGCCATCGCCGGGTAGTCGCGGCCGGCCAGCTCGCGCCAGGTGCGGCCGAGTTCGGCGGCGTGGGTGCGGTACGCGGCGACGTCGGTGGCGTAGACGGTGACACGGGCGAGGTCGGCGGGGGTGCCCCCGGCGGCGCGCAGGGCGGTGAGGAGGTTGGTGAGGGCCTGCTCGAACTGGGCGGGGAGGGTGTCGCCGGTGACCTTGCCGTCGGTGTCGAGGGCGGTCTGGCCGGCCAGGAACACGACGCGGGTGCCGGTGGCGACGACGGCGTGGGAGAAGCCGGTGGGCGGGGACAGTTCGGGCGGGTTCACCCGTTCGGCGGTCATGCTCCGGCCTCCTCGGTCGTGGCGTCGGTCTCGTGTGTCCGGTACGTCCGGTACAGCTCCTTGGCGACGATGCCGCGCTGGACCTCGCTCGCGCCCTCGTAGACGCGCGGGGCGCGCACCTCGCGGTAGAGGTGTTCGAGGAGGTGGCCGCGGCGCAGGGCGCGGGCGCCGTGCAGCTGGACGGCGTGGTCGACGACGTACTGCGCGGTCTCGGTGGCGAGGAGTTTCGCCATCGCGGCGCGCCTGGGGACGTCCGGGGCGCCCGCGTCGTACGCCGTGGCCGCCGCGTACACCATCAGGCGGGCCGCCTCGGTGCGCAGCGCCATCTCGGCGACCTGGTGGGCGACGGTCTGGAGGTCGCGCAGCCTGCCGCCGAAGGCCTCGCGGGCGGTGGTGTGGGCGAGGGTCGCGTCCAGGGCGGCCTGCGCCATGCCGACGGCGAAGGCGCCGACGCTGGGGCGGAACAGGTTGAGGGTGTCCATGGCCACCCGGAAGCCGCGGTCGGGTTCGCCGAGCACGTCGTCCGCGGTGACGGGCACGGCGTCGAAGGTGAGGGCGCCCAGGGGGTGCGGCGAGAGCATGTCGAGCGGGGTGCCGGTGAGGCCGGGGCGGTCGGCGGGCACGAGGAAGGCGGTCACACCGCGGGCTCCGGCGCCGGGGGTGGTGCGGGCGAACACCGTGTAGAAGTCGGCCTCGGGGGCGTTGGAGATCCAGCACTTCTCCCCCGTGAGCCGCCAGGCGGAGGCCCCCGCGCGGGACCCGGCCTCCGGTTCCGCCCGCAGCGAGAGTGCCGCCGCGTCCGAGCCCGCGTCGGGCTCGCTGAGGGCGAAGGCGGCGACCGCGGTGCCGTCGCTCACGCGGGGGAGCCAGCGGGCGCGCTGGGACCCGGTGCCGTGCGCGTGCACCGGGTGGGCGCCGAGGCCCTGGAGGGCGAGGGCGGTCTCGGCCTCCGTGCAGGCGTGGGCGAGGGACTCGCGCATCAGGCACAGGTCGAGCGCGCCCGAGGTGAAGAGGCGGGGCAGCAGGCCGAGGGAGCCCAGCTCGGCGACCAGGGGGCGGTTGACGCGGCCCGGCTCGCCCTTCTCCGCGAGCGGGCGCAGCCGTTCGGCGGCGAGGGCGCGCAGCTCGTCGCACCAGGTGAGTTGTGCCGGTTCGAGCGAGAATGCGGTCATCGCCGGTCCCTTCCCCTGCCCGGGCCACGATCCGTCCGGGCCACGATCCGTCCGGCCCACGATCTGTCCGGCCCGCGATCGAGGTTATCGCGCCCCGTTGACTGCCGTCACCAACACGATACGCTCGTTGCGCGAGCCCACCACGACAAAGGGGGCGAACCGCCATGGCCGATCCTCGCCGCGCGGACCCGCACCACTCCGCCCACGTCGACACCTTCGCGCGCGACCACCTGCCGCCCCCCGAGCAGTGGCCCGAGCTGCTCTTCGACCTGCCGGAGCTGCGCTACCCGGAGCGGCTGAACTGCGCCGCCGAGCTGCTCACCGGCCCGCCCGGCGACCGCCCGGTCTTCCGCACCGCGTCCGGGGACACCTGGACCTACGGGGAGCTGCGGGACCGCGTCGACCGGATCGCCCACGTGCTCACCGGCGACCTCGGTGTCGTCCCGGGCAACCGGGTGCTGCTGCGCGGCCCCACCGGCCCGTGGCTGGCCGCGTGCTGGCTGGCGGTGCTGAAGGCGGGCGCGGTGGCGGTCACCGTGCTGGCCCAGCAGCGCCCGCACGAGCTGCGCGCGATCTGCGAGATCGCCCGGGTGCGGCACGCGCTGTGCGACGTCCGGGCCGTCGAGGACCTCGCCGAGGCGGAGATCGCCGGCCTGCGGATCACGACGTACGGCGGGGACGCGCCGGACGACCTGCACAGCCGCACGGCGTCGGACACGGTGCCCCCGACGCCGTACCGGGCCGTCGACACCGCCGCCGACGACGTGGCGCTGATCGCGTTCACGTCCGGCACCACCGGGCGGCCCAAGGGGTGCATGCACTTCCACCGCGATGTGCTGGCGATCGCGGACACCTTCTCCGCGCGGGTGCTCAAGCCGCGCTCCGACGATCTCTTCGCGGGCAGTCCGCCGCTCGGTTTCACCTTCGGGCTCGGCGGTCTCGTCGTCTTCCCGATGCGGGCCGGGGCGAGCGCCCTGCTGCTGGAACAGGCCGGCCCCCGGCAGCTGTTGCCGGCGCTCGCGGAGCACCGGGTGTCGGTGCTGTTCACCGCGCCGACGGCGTACCGCGCGATGCTCGACGAGCTGGACGGGTACGACGTGAGCAGCCTCAGGCGCTGCGTCTCGGCGGGCGAGAACCTGCCGGCGGCCACCTGGCGGGCCTGGCACGAGCGCACGGGGCTGCGCGTCATCAACGGCATCGGTGCCACCGAGCTGCTGCACATCTTCGTGTCCGCCGCGGACGACGACATCAGGCCCGGGACGACGGGCGTTCCGGTGCCGGGGTGGCACGCGCGCGTGCAGGACGCGCACGGCGCACCCGTGCCCGACGGGGAGCCCGGACTGCTGGCGGTGCGCGGTCCGGTGGGCTGCCGGTACCTCGCCGACCCGCGGCAGCGGGAGTACGTGCGCGACGGCTGGAACGTCACCGGGGACACCTACGTCCGCGAGCCCGACGGGTACTTCCGGTACGTGGCACGCGCCGACGACATGATCATCTCCGCCGGGTACAACATCGCCGGGCCCGAGGTGGAGGACGCGCTGCTGCGCCACCCGGACGTGGTGGAGGCGGCGGTGGTGGGCCGTCCCGACCCGCGCCGGGGGCAGGTCGTGGTGGCGCACGCGGTGCTGCGGGACGGGGCCGCGCGGGACGCGGACGCGCTGCGCGAATTCCTGCGCTCGGAGCTGGCGCCGTACAAGTGTCCGCGGGAGATCCTCTTCCCGGACGCGTTGCCGCGCACGGCGACCGGCAAGCTCCAGCGCCACCGCCTCCTCGACCCGACCGGTCCGGGCCCCTCCCCCCTCTCCCGGGGCTCGTCCGAATCCCCTGGGCGGCCGGGCGCAACGCCGACGACATAAGATGATCAATGTGTCCGACCTGCACGTACAGCCCGCTCCGAGGTCCCTCATCGTCACGCTCTACGGCGCGTACGGCCGCTGCGCGCCGGGCCCGGTGCCCGTCGCCGAGCTGATCCGGCTGCTGGCCGCGGTCGGGGTGGACGCGCCCTCGGTGCGTTCGTCGGTGTCCCGGCTGAAACGGCGCGGGCTGCTGCTGCCCGCCCGTACCGCCGAGGGCGCGGCGGGGTACGGGCTCTCCGCCGAGGCCCGTCAGCTGCTCGACGACGGAGACCGGCGCGTCTACGCCACCACGCCCCACGGGGACGAGGGCTGGGTGCTCGCCGTGTTCTCCGTGCCCGAGTCGGAGCGGCAGAAGCGGCACGTCCTGCGTTCGCGCCTGGCCGGTCTCGGCTTCGGCACCGCGGCTCCCGGCGTGTGGATCGCCCCGGCCCGGCTGTACGCGGAGACCCGGCACACCCTGGGCCGCCTGGGCCTGGACTCCTACGTGGACTTCTTCCGCGGTGAGCACCTGGGCTTCACGGCGACCGCCGAGGCGGTGGCCCGCTGGTGGGACCTGGCCGCGATCGCCAAGGAGCACGAGGCCTTCCTCGACCGCCACGAGCGCGTCCTGCACGACTGGGAGCGCCGGGCGGACACGCCGCCCGAGGAGGCGTACCGCGACTACCTCCTGGCCCTGGACTCCTGGCGCCACCTGCCCTACACGGACCCCGGGCTGCCCGCCCGGCTGCTGCCCGGGGGCTGGCCCGGCACGCGCTCGGCGGTCGTCTTCCGGGCGCTGCACGAGCGGCTGCGCGACGCGGGCGCGCGGTACGCGGCCATGGGGCCCACTCCGCCTCCCGGTCAGTGAGCCACATCACATTCTGAGGGGATCAGCGAACCCTCAGCCTCCTCAGACCGTCTTCTCAGGTTTCTCACCTACCGTGCGGACGCATGAGTCTCGCACGCAACTTGAACCGGGCCCTCACCGTCACCACCGGCCTCCAGGTACGCAGAGCGCCACGGGCGACGGACGGGAGTCCGAAGGGGAGGCGGGGAAAGAAGTCCGGCGCCACGCAGCCCGCGGCGCGCCCGGCGGCCCCGTACCGATGTCCGTCGGCCGGGGAACTGCCCACCGACCGGTTGCTGCGACGACCCGTCTTCATCATCTCGTCCATCCGTTCCGGCTCCACCCTGCTGCGCATGATGATGGGCGCCCACCCACGGCTGCACGCCCCGCACGAACTGCACGTCGGCAGGCTGGAGGTCGCCTGCACCAACTGGCACTCCGAGCGCGCGATGGGCGAACTCGGCCTGCGGCGCGGTGACCTGGAGCACCTGTTGTGGGACCGCGTCCTGCACCGTGAACTCACCAAGTCCGGCAAGGACTTCGTGGTCGAGAAGACACCGGCCAACGCCTACATGTACCCGCGTCTCAGGGACTGCTGGCCCGACGCGCGCTTCGTCTTCCTGCTGCGCCACCCCGAGTCGATCGCCCGCTCCTGGCACGAGAGCGACCCCGTCAAGCGCCCGCACGACACGGCCGTCACGGACGTGCTGCGCTACATGACGGCCGTGGAGGAGGCCCGGTCGGCGGACGCCGACGCTTTCACCGTGCGCTACGAGGACATCACCGGCGACCCCGAGCGCGAGATGCGCCGCCTGTGCGCGTACCTCGGCGTCGACTACGCGCCGGCCATGCTCAACTACGGTGCGAAGAGCGGCGCGGAGCTGGTCAGGGGCCTGGGCGACTGGCGTGAGAACATCCGCACCGGCACCGTGCAGCCCGGACGCGCGCTGCCCGGCCGGGACGAGATCACCGAGCGGCTGCGCCCGATGTGCGCGGCCTGGGGCTACCCGTCCTGACGCGGGCCGTGCAGCGTGAGCCTCGGCCTGGGGGCGTCGGTGCGTCCGGTGCGCGGCGGGCGGCTGCCCGCCCGGTACGGCGCGGGCCAGCGGGTGCCCGGTCCGTCGTAGCCCTGCTCGGCTGCGGCGTGCAGCGTCCAGTGCGGGTCGTAGAGGTGGGGCCGCGCGAGGGCGCACAGGTCGGTGCGCCCGGCCAGGATCAGCGAGTTGACGTCGTCCCAGGAGGAGATGGCGCCGACCGCGATGACCGGGACGCCCGCCTCGTGGCGGATGCGGTCCGCGTACGGCGTCTGGTACGACCGCCCGAACTCGGGCCGTTCACCGGCGACGACCTGGCCCGTGGACACGTCGATGGCGTCGGCACCGTGCTCGGCGAACGCGCGGGCGATCCCGACCGCCTCCTCGCCGCTCGTGCCGCCCTCGGCCCAGTCGGTGGCGGAGATCCGTACGGTCATGGGCCGTTCGTCCGGCCACACCTCGCGTACGGCGTCGAAGACCTCCAGCGGGAAGCGCAGCCGGTTCTCCGGTGAGCCGCCGTAGGCGTCGGTGCGGTGGTTGGTGAGCGGGGAGAGGAAGCCGGAGAGCAGGTAGCCGTGGGCGCAGTGCAGTTCGAGCAGGTCGAATCCGGCCCCGGCGGCCCGTTCGGCGGCGGACCTGAACTGCTCCCGCACGTCCTGCAGTTGCGCCCGGGACAGCTCCCGCGGGACCTGACCGCCGGGCCGGTAGGGCAGCGGGGAGGGCGCCACGAGGGGCCAGTTGCCGTCGGGCAGCGGTTCGTCCATGCCCTCCCACATCAGCCGGGTCGAGCCCTTGCGGCCGCTGTGGCCGAGCTGTACGCCGATCGCGGTGCCGGGCGCGCCGTCGTGCACGAAGTCGGTGATCCGCCGCCACGCCTCGCCCTGCCGGTTGGTGTAGAGGCCCGCGCAGCCGGGGGTGATGCGGCCCTCGGCGCTGACGCACACCATCTCGGTCATCACCAGGGCGGCACCGCCGAGGGCCCGGGCGCCGAGGTGGACCAGGTGGAAGTCGCCGGGGACGCCGTCGGTCGCGGAGTACATGTCCATCGGGGAGACGACGACGCGGTTGCGCAGGGGCAGCCCGCGCAGCCGGAACGGGGTGAACATCGGGGGCGTGTCCGGCGGGCAGCCGAACTCCCGCTCCACCGCGCCGGTGAACTCGGCGTCGCGCAGACGCAGGTTCTCGTGGGTGACCCGGCGGCTGCGGGTGAGCAGGTTGAAGGCGAACTGGCGCGGCGGCTGGCCGAGGTACCGGTCGAGGTCCTCGAACCACTCCAGGCTGGCCTTGGCCGCCCGCTGCGTGGAGGCGACGACGGGGCGCCGCTCCTCCTCGTACGCGGCCAGCGCCTCCTGGAGGGTGGGCCGCTCCTCCAGGCAGGCGGCGAGCGCGAGGGCGTCCTCGACGGCGAGCTTGGTGCCGGAGCCGATGGAGAAGTGCGCGGTGTGGGCGGCGTCGCCGAGCAGGACGACGTTGCCGTGCGACCAGCGTGCGTTGACGACCGTGCGGAAGGTGGTCCACGCCGACTTGTTGGACCTCAGCGGGCGGCCGCCGAGCGCGTCGGCGAAGATCTTGGCGCAGCGGGCGGTGGACTCGGTCTCGTCCAGTTCGTCGAAGCCGGCCGCCCGCCAGACCTCCTCGCGCATCTCGACGATGACGGTGGAGGCGTCCGGCGCGTAGGGGTAGCCGTGCAGTTGCATCACGCCGTGCTCGGTCTCGGCGATCTCGAAGCGGAAGGCGTCGAAGGCGAAGTCGGCGGCGAGCCAGATGTAGCGGCAGCGGTGGGGGGTCAGGTGCGGCCGGAAGACATCGCGGTACGCCTCGCGGGTGGCGCTGTGCACGCCGTCGGCGGCGACGACGAGGTCGTGGGTGCGCGCGAGTTGGTCCGGGGGCGGTGCCTCGGTGCGCGGGCGCAGGTCGACTCCGAGGTCGCGGCAGCGGTCGTGCAGGATTTCGAGGAGGCGACGTCGGCCGAGGGCGGCGAAGCGGTGTCCTCCGGAGGTGTGGCGGGTGCCTCGGTGGACGATGTCGATGTCGTCCCAGCGGACGAAGTGGGCCTTGAGGGCCTCGTAGACGGCGGGGTCGGCGTGTTCGATGCCGCCGAGGGTTTCGTCGGAGAGGACCACGCCGAAGCCGAAGGTGTCGTCGGGGGCGGCTCGTTCGTAGACGGTGACCTCTCGGTCGGGGGCGAGGCGTTTGAGGAGGGCGGCGGTGTAGAGGCCGCCGGGGCCTCCGCCGATGATCGCGGCGCGTAGGGGGTGGCTTGTCTTCGCGGGCGGCTGCGGGTTCGTTGTGGTTGCTCGCGCAGTTCCCCGCGCCCCTGAGTTGGCTCCACTTCCCTGGGACGAGAGCATCCCCTTACCTCCCTTGCCACTTCGGGGGGCGTTTTTCTGTGAAGGCTGCGTGGAATTCGGTGTAGTCCTCGCCTGTCATCAGGAGGGCCTGAGTCGACGCGTCCAGTTCCACCGCGGCCGCCAGCGGCATGTCCAGCTCGGCCGTGAGGAGGGCCTTGGTCTGGGCGTGGGCCAGGGCCGGGCCGTCGGCGAGGCGCCGGGCCAGGGTGCGGGCGGCCTCGTCGGCGCGGCCCTCCTCGGTCAGCTCGCTGATCAGGCCGATCCGCTCGGCCTCGGGTGCGCGGACCGTGTCGCCGAGCATCAGCAGCCGGGTGGCGTGGCCGAGGCCGACGACGCGGGGCAGCAGGTAGGCGGCGCCCATGTCGCCGCCGGAGAGGCCGACGCGCGTGAAGAGGAAGGCGAACCGGGCGGACGGGTCGGCGACGCGGAAGTCGGCGGCCAGGGCGAGGACCGCGCCGGCCCCCGCGGCGACCCCGTGCAGCGCGGCGATCACCGGGAACGGGCACTCCCGTACCGCCCGCACCACCTGGCCGGTCATCCTGTTGAAGTCCAGCAGCCGGGCGGTGTCCATGGACAGGGTGGCGCCGATGATCTCGTCCACGTCGCCGCCCGAGCAGAAGCCGCGTCCCTCCCCGGCCAGCACCAGCGCCCGTACCGCCCGCTGACGGGACAGCTCGGCGAGCAGGTCGCGCAGGTCGGCGTAGGCCTCGAAGGTGAGGGCGTTGAGCTTGTCGGGGCGGGCGAGGGTGACGGTCGCGACGCCGTCGGCCACCTCGACGCGCAGGTGCCGCCAGTCGGGGGTGGGGGCGGCGGAGCCGGTGAAGGGACTCATGACACTCGAAGTTATCACCCTTCTGTGACTGTCGTCACGGGTGCGCGATATACCGTCCGTGTCGAGGGCCGAAGGTCCCGGAGGGTGCCCGTCGAACGGCTCTGCCGGGCGGCGCCGTACCATTCATAAGGTTGAAAGCAGGACAGGACTCCCCTGCTCCACGAAACGGACCTGCCGTGCACGATCACTTCCCCGCCCCCGCCTCCTGGCGCATCGCACTGCCGCACTCCGCCGCGGCGGTGCCGGTGGCGCGTGCCCTGGTGCGCAACGCCCTGGCCGAGCTGGAGCACACGGCCGACGGGGACACCGCGGAGCTGCTCACGGCGGAGCTGGTCGCCAACGCGGTGGAGCACACCCCGGTCGGCCCGACCTCGATCGAGCTGGTGGTGGAGCTGATGCCGACCGGCTGCCAGGTGGAGGTCCACGACCCCGACCCGTCGCCGCCGGCCGACCTCACCCGGCCGGACGTGGAGCCGCCCGACCCGTGGCGCGAGGACGGGCGCGGTCTGCTCCTGATCCGCGCCCTCAGCTCGTCCTGCGGTCACCGGCCCACCCGGTCGGGCAAGGCGGTCTGGTTCAGGCTTCCTGCGGTACCCGCTCAGCGTCGTCCGCGCTGACGGCGGTCCGGGCCAGCCGGGAGTGCCGGCGCCCGTAGGCGCTGTAGACCAGCAGGCCCACCGCGAGGAACACCGCGAACTGGAGCCAGGTGGCGCCGCCCGTCTCGTACATCAGGTACAGGCAGAAGCCGACCCCGAGCAGCGGCGTCGCCGGGTAGAGCGGCACGCGGAAGGTGCGGGCGAGGCCGGGTTCGCGGCGCCGCAGGGTGATCACCGAGACGTTGACGGCGGCCATGGTGGCGAGGGTGCCGATGGTGCACAGGTTGACCACCGCGTCGAGCGGGGCGAAGGCGGCCGGGAGGGCGAAGACCGCGCCGACGATCAGGGTGCCGGCGACGGGGGTCGCGGTGCGCGGGGAGACCTTCTCGAAGACCCGGGGGATCAGTCCGTCCCGGGACATCGACATCAGGATGCGGGTCTGGCCGTACATCACGGCGAGCACCACGGAGGCGATGGCGACGACCGCGCCGAAGGCGACCACGCCGCCGCCGATCGCCGAGCCGGTGACCCGGTCGACGATGTAGGAGAGCGCGGCGGGCCGGTTCCCGACCTGGTCGCCGCCCACGGCGCCGATCGCGGCGACGGCGACCGCGCAGTAGAGGAGGGTGACCAGGCCGATGCAGACCAGGATGGCGACGGGGATGTCCCGGCGCGGGTTCTTGGCCTCCTCGCCGGCCGTGGTGATCGCGTCGAAGCCGATGTAGGAGAAGAAGGCGGCGGTGGTGCCGGCGCCGATGCCGCCGAGGCCGGCCGGGGAGAAGGGGGTGAGGTTGCCGTCCTGGAAGGCGTAGAAGCCGATGGCGCAGAAGGCGAGCAGCACGGCCAGCTTGAGGACGGCCATGGCGGCCGTGGCGCGGGCGCTCTCCCGTACGCCGCGCACCAGCAGGACCGAGGCCAGGGCGATGACGACCACCGCGGGCAGGTTGACCGCGCCGCCGTCGCCCGGGCCCGCGGAGAGGGCGTGCGGGAGCTGGACGCCGAGGACGCTGTCGAGCAGCTCGTTGACGTACTGGCTCCAGCCGACCGCGACCGCCGAGACGGACACGCCGTACTCCAGGAGCAGGCACCAGCCGACGAGGAAGGCGGTCCGCTCGCCGAGCCCGGCGTAGGCGAAGGAGTACGAGGAGCCGGAGACCGGGATCGCGCCGCCCAGCTCGGCGAAGGCGAACGCGGTGAACACGCAGGTGATCGCGGCCAGGACGAAGGAGACGACGACGGCAGGGCCGGCCTCGGCGACGGAGTCGGACAGGCCGACGAAGATGCCGGTGCCGACGATCGCGCCGACGCCGAAGCAGACGAGCTGGAACAGCCCCATCGTGCGCTTGAGGCCGTGGCCTTCGCGGTCCGCGCCGGATTCGGCGACGAGGAGGTGGGGGGACTTGACGCGGGAAGCGGGCATTGCGGGTGGTGCTCGTTTCTGGTGGTGCGGGGGGCGCGACGGTGGTCGCGGCCGACGGCACCGGAAGGGGTGGCTCCGGAGCCGTCGGTCAGCATAGGGCCTGGTGGGGGGGAGGCTGCGGGGAAGAGTCAGGCGAGGGTGGCGACGAGTACGGCCTTGATGGTGTGCAGGCGGTTCTCCGCCTCGTCGAAGACGACCGAGTGCTCCGACTCGAAGACCTCGCCGGTGACCTCCAGGGAGTCGAGCCCGTGGGCCTCGAAGATCTCCTGGCCCACCTTGGTGCCCAGGTCGTGGAAGGCGGGCAGGCAGTGCAGGAACCTGACGTCCGGGTTGCCGGTGGCGCGCAGCACGTCCATGGTCACGGCGTAGGGCGCGAGGGCCTTGATGCGTTCCGCCCAGACCTCCTTGGGCTCCCCCATGGAGACCCAGACGTCCGTGACGACGAACCCGGCGCCCCGCACCCCCTCGGCCACGTCCTCGGTGAGGGTGATGCGGGCCCCGCTGGTCTCGGCGAGCCGGTGCGCCCGGTCGACGACCTCCTGGGCGGGCCAGTAGGACTTCGGGGCGACGATGCGCACGTCCATGCCGAGCAGGGCGCCGGTGACCAGGTAGGAGTTGCCCATGTTGAAGCGGGCGTCGCCGAGGTAGGCGAAGGTGGTCTCCCGCAGGGGGCGGTCGCTGTGCTCGGTCATCGTGAGCACGTCGGCGAGCATCTGGGTGGGGTGCCAGTCGTCGGTCAGGCCGTTGTAGACGGGGACGCCAGCGAAGGCCGCCAGTTCCTCGACCTTGGTCTGGCTGTCGCCGCGGTACTCGATACCGTCGAACATGCGGCCGAGGACGCGGGCGGTGTCCTTCACGGACTCCTTGTGGCCGATCTGCGACCCGGCCGGGTCGAGGTACGTCGTGGACGCGCCCTGGTCGGCGGCGGCGACCTCGAACGCGCAGCGGGTGCGCGTCGAGGTCTTCTCGAAGATCAGCGCGATGTTCTTGCCCTGGAGGTACCGCGTCTCCGTCCCGGCCCGCTTCGCGGCCTTCAGTTCCGCGGCCAGCTCGATCAGGCCGCGGAACTCCTCCTCGGTGAGATCCAGCTCCTTGAGGAAGTGGCGGCCGGCGAGGGCGGTCGGGACTGTCGCCATGGGGGCGCTCCAGAGGTGCAGGTCGGGGACTGACTTCTGGAAGTCTATACGAACTTCTGAATTTCTATACAGGGCCGAGTGCTCACAGGGCCGAGTCCTCATACCGGCCCTCGCTCCACCGGGCAGCTCATGCAGCGCGGGCCGCCCCTGCCCCGGCCCAGTTCGCTGCCCGGGATCTCGATCACCTCGATGCCCTGTTTGCGCAGGTGGGTGTTGGTGGTGGCGTTGCGTTCGTAGGCGACGACGACGCCCGGCTCGACGGCCAGGACGTTGCAGCCGTCGTCCCACTGCTCGCGCTCGGCCGCGTGCACGTCCTGGGTGGCGGTGAGGACCCGGATCTCGCCGAGGCCGAGGGCGGCGGCCATCGCGCGGTGCATGTGCTCCGGCGGGTGGTCGGTGACCTTCAGGTCCTTCTCCCCGGCGCCCGGCTCGATGGTGTAGGAGCGGAGCATGCCGAGCCCGGCGTACTGGGTGAAGGTGTCGCCGTCGACCATCGTCATCACCGTGTCCAGGTGCATGAAGGCGCGCCGCTTCGGCATGTCGAGGGCCACGATGGTCCGGGCGGACCCGGCGGCGAACAGCTTGTGCGCGAGCATCTCGACGGCCTGGGGCGTGGTGCGCTCGCTCATGCCGATGAGCACGGCGCCGTTGCCGATGACCAGGACGTCGCCGCCCTCGATGGTGGAGGGGTAGTCGGCCTGCCCCTCGGACCAGAGGTGGAAGCTCTCGTCGCGGAACAGCGGGTGGTGGCGGTAGATCGCCTCGAAGTGGACCGTCTCGCGCTGCCGGGCGGGCCAGCGCATGGCGTTGATGGAGACCCCGTCGTAGATCCAGGCCGAGGTGTCGCGGGTGAAGAGGTGGTTGGGCAGCGGGCCGAGCAGAAAGTCGTCCAGCTCCATGGCGTGGAAGCGCACGGAGGTCGGCTCCGGGTGCGCGTCCAGGAACTCCCGCTTGGTCATGCCGCCGACCAGCCACTCGGCCAGCTCGTGGGCGGGCAGGGTCTCGAAGGCGGCCCGGAGATGGTCCGTGGCCAGCACTCCGTACTCCTTCTCGTCGAAGACCCGGTCCAGGACGAGCCGCCGCGCGGCCGGGACGTCCAGGGTCTCGGTGAGCAGGTCGCCGAAGAGGTGCACCGCCACCCCGCGGTCGCGGAGCACGTCGGCGAACCCGTCGTGCTCGGCGCGCGCCCGGCGCACCCACAGCACGTCGTCGAAGAGAAGGGCGTCCTTGTTGCTGGGGGTGAGCCTTTTGAGCTCGAGATCCGGCCGGTGCAGGATGACGCGGGTGAGCCGCCCGGCTTCGGAGTCGACTTGGAATCCCATGCCTCCATCCTGACCACTCCGGCGCCCGTTCACCCCCTGCTTTCGCGTGCCCGTGACCACAGTGCGCCCTCCGGGTGCCCCTGTGCGACGGCGGGGCCCCGCGGCGCCGCCGCGTAAAGCGTGGCGACGGCCGGAGTGCCCGGCCGCACGTCAGGGGGAGGCCCGTTGATTTCTGACACGCTGAGTACCGACCCGCTGAGTACCGACACGCTGAGTTCCGGTGCCCTGAGTCCCGATGCCCTGATCACCCACTTCGTGGGTGCCTCGGCGCTGATCCTGGTGGCCGCCCACAGCGGTGGGTGGCTGGCCCGGCGGCTGGGGCAGCCGTACATCGTGGGCCAGTTGGCGACCGGGATCGCCCTCGGCCCCTCGCTGCTCGGCAGCACCGCCCCGGACGCGTACGCGGTCCTGTTCCCGGCGGCGATCGGTCCGGCGCTGACCGGGCTCGCGCAGTTCTCGCTGGTGGTGTTCCTGTTCGCAGTGGGCTACGAACTGGACCTGAAGATGCTCGGTGTCCGGGCGCGCAGCTCGGTGAACGTGGCGCTGGCCTCGTTCGCCGTGCCGATGGCCGTGGGCAGCGGCTGCGCCCTGCTGTTCGGGGACGCCCTGCACGACCTGGGCATGCCCAGGGACCTCTCGCCCGGCATGGTGGTCTTCGCGGGGGTCGCCCTGGCGACGACGGCGGTACCGGTGCTGACGGCCATCGTGCGCGAGAACGGGCTGTCCCGCACGGTGCCCGGAGTAGTGGCCGTCTCCGCCGCCGGGGTGCTGGACGCGGTCTGCTGGACGGTGCTGGCGGGCGCACTGCTGGAATCGCGGGGCGGGGACGGCGCCGGAGGGGGGCTCGACTGGCCGTGGCGGGTGCTGCTCACGGTCGGCTACGTCGCCCTGATGGCGTGCGCGGCGCGTCCGCTGCTGCGTCTGCTGCTGTGGCGGACCCGGCTGGAGCCCTCGCTCCGGATGGCGCTGCTCATCGGCTTCGCGCTCGGCTCGGCGTGGGTCACGCACGCGCTGGGACTGCATGTGATCTTCGGTGCGCTGCTCGCCGGGGTGGTCGTCCCGCGGGAGGCGGGCGGCACGCTCGACCCCGACCTGCTGCGGCCGCTGCTGTCCGTGGCCTCGCTGCTGCTGCCGTTCTTCTTCGTGCTGTCGGGCCAGTCCGTGGCGCTGAACAGCATGACGGGCACGGGCTGGGCCGCCGTGGCGGTGGTCACGCTGCTCGCGGTCGTGACGAAGATCGGCAGCGGGGCGGTGGCGGCCGGTCTGGGCGGCCTGGACCGGCACGACGCCTGGACCGTCGGCATCCTGCTCAACACCCGGGGGCTGACCGAGCTGATCGCCCTCAACGCGGGCCTGGACGCGGGCCTGCTGAGCGGCCCGCTCTACACGGTCCTGGTCTTCATGGCCCTCGCCACGACGCTGCTGGCCCAGCCGCTCCTGCTGCTGAACGCGCGCTTCGCCACGCGCGAGCGCCGTCCGGAGTCGGCCCGGTCCACGGCGGTGAAGCCGTACGCCGGGTAACACCGGCCGGCGCACGTCCCACCGCCGCGGGCCGGATCACAGCCGCGGGTCCACCGGCTCCGACTCCAGGGCCAGCACCCCGAACACCGCCTCGTGCACGCGCCACAGCGGCTCGCCGTCCGCGAGGCGGTCCAGGGCCTCCAGGCCGAGGGCGTACTCGCGGATCGCCAGGGACCGCTTGTGGTTCAGGAACCGGTGCCTGAGCCGGGCGAGGTGGTCGGGGCGGGTGTACTCGGGGCCGTAGATGATCCGCAGGTACTCGCGGCCGCGGCACTTGATGCCGGGCTGCACCAGGCGGCCCTTGTCGTCGCGGACCAGGGCGCCGACGGGCTTGACGACCATGCCCTCGCCGCCGCGGCCGGTCATCTCCAGCCACCAGTCGACGCCCGCCGCCACCGACTCGGGGTCGCCGGTGTCGACGTACAGCCGCCGGGTGGTCTGCAGCAGGCCGCTGCCGTCGTGCTCGACGAGCCGGTCGAGGAGGGCGAGCTGCTCGTCGTGCGGCAGCGCGGCCAGGCTGCGGCCCTGGACGGCCAGGATCTGGAACGGGGCCAGGCGGACGCCGTCCAGGCCCTCGGTGGGCCAGCAGTAGCGGCGGTAGGCGTCGGTGAAGGCGGCCGCGTCGGCGGCTCGGGCGCGCTGGCGGTCGAGGAGGTCCTGCACCCCGACGCCGCGCGCCGCGGCGCCCTCCAGCGCGCTCAGCACGCCCGGGAACACCGCGCCGGAGGCGGCGCCCACGGCGGCGTACTGGGAGCGCAGCAGCCCGGAGGCCTTGAGCGACCAGGGCATCAGCTCGGTGTCGAGGAGCAGCCAGTCGGTGGCCAGTTCGTCCCACAGGCCGGCCTCGCCGACCGCGGTGCGCAGCCGGTCCAGGATCTCCCCGGTGAGCGACGCGTCGTCGAGGAAGGGGCGGCCGGTACGGGTGTAGAGGGACCCGGTGGGGCCGTCGACCCCGAAGCGGGCGCGGGCCGCGTCCGCGTCGCGGCAGACCAGGACCACCGCCCGGGAGCCCATGTGCTTCTCCTCGCACACGACCCGCTCGACGCCGTCCGCCGCGTACTGCGCGAAGGCCTCCTTGGGGTGCTCCAGGTAGCCGTCCACGCCCGAGGTGGCGGTCGGTGCCATGGTCGGCGGGAGGTACGGGAGCAGCCGGGGGTCGGTGGCGAAGCGGCTCATGACCTCCAGCGCGGCCGCGCCGTTCTCCTCGCGCACGGTGATCCGTCCGGCGTGCCGGGTCTCCACCACGCGGCGGCCCTGGACGTCGGCCAGGTCCAGCGGACGGCCGTCGTGTCCGCCGGGCGCCTCGGTGCGCAGCGGCTTGGCCGGCTCGTACCAGACCCGCTCGGCGGGTACGTCGACGGTCTCCCGCTCCGGCCAGCGCAGCGCGGTGAGCTTGCCGCCGAAGACGGCGCCGGTGTCCAGGCAGATGGTGTTGTTCAGCCAGGTGGCCTCCGGGACCGGGGTGTGGCCGTAGACGACGGCCGCCCGGCCCCGGTAGTCCTCGGCCCACGGATAGCGCACCGGCAGGCCGAACTGGTCGGTCTCGCCGGTGGTGTCGCCGTACAGGGCGTGGCTGCGGACCCGGCCGGAGGTGCGGCCGTGGTACTTCTCGGGCAGACCCGCGTGGCAGACCACGAGCCGGCCGCCGTCGAGGACGTAGTGGCTGACCAGGCCGTCGATGAACTCCCGTACCTCGGCGCGGAACTCCTCGCTCTCGCCGTCCATCTGCTCGATCGTCTCGGCGAGTCCGTGGGTGTGCTGGACCTTGCGGCCCTTGAGGAAGCGGCCGTACTTGTTCTCGTGGTTGCCGGGCACGCACAGGGCGCTGCCCGACTCGACCATGGACATCACGCGGCGCAGCACGCCGGGGCTGTCCGGGCCGCGGTCGACGAGGTCGCCGACGAAGACGGCGGTGCGGCCGTCGGGGTGGACGCCGTCGGTGTAGCCGAGCTTGCCGAGCAGGGTCTCCAGCTCGGCGGCGCAGCCGTGGACGTCGCCGACGATGTCGAAGGGGCCGGTGAGGTGGGTGAGGTCGTTGAAGCGCTTCTCGGTGACGACGGTGGCGTGCTCGGCCTCCGCGGTACCGCGCAGCACGTGCACCTTGCGGAAGCCCTCGCGCTCCAGGTGGCGCAGGGAGCGGCGGAGTTCGCGGGTGTGGCGCTGGATGACCCGGCGGGGCAGGTCGGCGCGGTCGGTGCGGGTGGCGTTGCGCTCGGCGCACACCTGCTCGGGCACGTCGAGGACGATGGCGATGGGCAGCACGTCGTGCTTCCTGGCCAGCTCGATCAGCTGACGGCGGGCGTCCTGCTGGACGTTGGTGGCGTCGACGACGGTGCGGCGGCCGGCGGCGAGCCGCTTGCCCGCGATGTAGTGCAGGACGTCGAAGGCGTCGCGGCTGGCGCTCTGGTCGTTCTCGTCGTCGGCGACCAGGCCCCGGCAGAAGTCGGAGGAGATGACCTCGGTCGGCTTGAAGTGGCGCCGCGCGAAGGTGGACTTGCCGGAGCCGGAGGCGCCGATCAGCACGACGAGGGAGAGGTCGGTGACGGGCAGGGCGCGGGCCCGCACGGAGGTGTCTTCGGTGGTGCTCATGCGGCCTTCGCCTCCTTCCCGGTGACGGTAGCGGTAGCGGTAGCGGTAGCGGTCAGGGTGAACAGGGCCAGCTGGGTGGGCGGGCCCACCTCGGGGTCGTCGGGTCCGACGGGGCGGAACTCCACGTCGTAGCCGTGCCGTTCGGCGACCGTCCCGGCCCAGGCGCGGAACTCCTCGCGGGTCCACTCGAAGCGGTGGTCGCGGTGGCGGACGTGACCGGCGGGCAGGGTCTCCCAGCGCACGTTGTACTCGACGTTGGGGGTGGTGACGACGACGGTGCGGGGGCGGGCCGAGCCGAAGACCGCGTACTCCAGGGCGGGCAGCCTCGGCAGGTCGAGGTGCTCGATCACCTCGCTGAGCACGGCGGCGTCGTACCCCTTGAGGCGCTTGTCGGTGTAGGCGAGGGAGCCCTGGAGGAGCCGGACGCGTGCGGCCTGCCGCTCGCCCATGCGGTCCAGCTTGAGCCGCCGGGAGGCGATGGTGAGGGCGCGCACCGACACGTCCACGCCGACGATCTCGGTGAACCGCGGCTCCTTGAGCAGCTCGCGCACCAGGTGACCCTCGCCGCAGCCCAGGTCGAGGACGCGGGCGGCGGCGCGGTCGCGCAGCGCGGTGAGGATCGCCTCGCGGCGGTGCACGGCGAGCGGGGTCGGCTTCGGCTCCTGCTCGGCCTCCGCCTCGACCGCGTTGTCGATCTCCTCGACCTCGCTGTCGTCGGTCTCGGCCAGCCGGATCAGCTCCAGCCGGTCCATGGCCTCGCGGGTGAGGGACCAGCGGCGGGAGAGGTACCGGCTGGTGATCAGCTTCACTTCGGGGTGGTGGTACAGCCAGGCGCCGCCGGCCCGCATCAGCTTGTCGACCTCGTCCGGGGAG
The DNA here is from genome assembly GCF_042730645.1 of Streptomyces sp. NPDC059906. Taxonomy (NCBI): domain Bacteria; kingdom Bacillati; phylum Actinomycetota; class Actinomycetes; order Kitasatosporales; family Streptomycetaceae; genus Streptomyces; species Streptomyces sp. NPDC059906. The sequence continues at coordinate 84,121 of NZ_JBHWKU010000023.1, read as the reverse complement.
ACCCAGTAGTGCTTGGCGTCGTCGAGCACCGGGAGGAGGACGTACAGGTGGCGCAGGGCGTTCGAGAGGGTGAGGGTCTCGGACTCCAGCACGAGCCGGACGTAGCGCGAGTCGCCCCACTCGGGGAACGCGGTGTCCAGCGGCACCGCCTCGACCTCGACCGCCCAGCCCAGCGGCTCGAACAGGCGCCGTACCAGGTCGGGTCCGCCGCGGGCGGGCAGCGCCGGGATCTCGACGCGCAGCGGCAGCGGCTCGGTGGCGCGCTCGGGGCGGGCCTTGCACACGCCGCGCATCGCGCTGGAGAAGACGTTGCTCAGCGCGACGGCGAGCAGGGACGAGGCCGCGTACGGGCGGTCGTTGACGTACTGGGCGAGGGCCGCGTCGGGGGCGCCGCCACGGCCCTTGCCCTTGCCGCGCCTGACCAGCGCCACCGCGTCGACCTCCAGCAGCAGCGCCGCCGTACAGCGCTGTTCCTCCGCCTCCGGGTAGAGCACGTGGGCCGTGCCGAAGGAGGTGGAGAACGCCTGCGCCTTCTCGGGATGCTTGTGCAGCAGGAAACCGAGGTCGGTGGCGGGGCGCTCGGGGGTGCCTGTGGTGGTGAGGGTCAGGAACATGGGCCTCTCCGGCCGGGTCGACGGTGCAAGGGATCAATGGTGGCGCCGTACGTGCGGGAGCCCCCGGGGCGGTACCCCGAGGGCTCCGGCAGGACGACGGTCACACGATCCCACAGGGCGGGTGACCGGCGCCTTCGGTTATTCGACGGTTTGATGTACCGCTCGGGTGGGTCTCAGGACAGCTGCGACTGGACCTGGGAGGAGATCAGCTCCAGGTGGTCCAGGTCGTCGAGGTCGAGGATCTGGAGGTAGATCCGCTGGGCGCCGGCCTCGGCGTAGCGGCCGATCTTCTCGACCACCTCGGCCGGGGAGCCCGCGAGGCCGTTGGCCTTCAGCTCCTCCACCTCGCGGCCGATGACGGCGGCGCGCCGGGCGACCTCGGCGTCGTCCTTGCCGACGCAGGCGACGAGGGCGTTGGAGTAGACGAGCGCGTCCGCGCCGCGGCCGGCCGCCTCGGCGGCGGCCCGCACCCGGCCGAACTGGCGCTCGGTGTCCTCGATCGAGGCGAACGGCATGTTGAACTCGTCGGCGTACTGACCGGCCAGCCGCGGGGTGCGGGTGGCGCCGTGCCCGCCGATGAGCACGGGCACCTTGGCCTGCGCGGGCTTGGGCAGCGCGGGCGAGTCGGTGAGGTCGTAGAACTTTCCGTGGAAGTCGAAGGTCTTGCCGGTCTCGGTGGCCCACAGACCGGTGACGACGGCCAACTGCTCCTCCAGGCGGCCGATCTTCTCCTTCGGGAAGGGGATGCCGTAAGCCTTGTGCTCCTCCTCGAACCAGCCGGCGCCCAGGCCCAGCTCGACGCGGCCGCCCGACATCTGGTCGACCTGGGCGACCTGGATGGCGAGGACGCCGGGCAGGCGGAAGGTGCCGGCGGTCATGAGGGTGCCGAGGCGGATGCGCTTCGTCTCCCGGGCGAGTCCGGCGAGGGTGATCCAGGCGTCGGTGGGCCCGGGGAGTCCGTCCACGGCGCCCATGCGCAGGTAGTGGTCGCTGCGGAAGAAGGCGTCAAAGCCGAGGTCCTCGGTGGCCTTGGCCACGGTGAGCAAGGTGTCGTAGGTGGCCCCCTGCTGGGGCTCGGTGAAGATACGGAGATCCATGTCTTCCATCCTGCCTGCTCGGCACGGGGGTACGGCACAGGCTCCACGCCGCGGCGCGCGGGAGCACGGGCCCGGTGGCCGTCCTAGCCCGCCTCCCGCTCGGGTAAGTGTGCGTCGCGGTCCGCCAGTTTGCGCAGCATCTCCAGGACCCGGTCGCGCGACTCGTCCGCCGCGTCGATGGCCTCCATGCACTGCCAGTACGTCGCCTCGTCGTCGGCGGCGCAGGCGACGCCCACGAGGGCGATGCCGGTCTCGCCGAGCAGGGTGCCCAGGCGCATCAGGGCCTGCCGGGCGTCGCCCAGTTCGGTGAGCTGGGCGGCGCGCAGCTCGTCCGGGGCCAGCTCCGGAGTGTGCAGCACTCCGCAGCCGCGGCCCGCCAGTTCGGTCAACCCGATGGCCTCGCCGCGCAGTTCGGGTGGTCCGTGGACCGCCAGCCGGCTGCCGATCGCCTGGGCCAGGGCCTGCACCTGCCACACCTCCGTCAGGACCTCCGGCACCTCGCCGCCGGCGGCCAGGGCACGCCCACTCGTCACGATGAGCCGCACAGCGTCCATGCGCTGCCCCCGTCTGTCCGACGCGCTCGCGGCGCGTCCGCCCGAACTCCGTTGTTCACTACCCAGAGTGAAGGCGTGTGGGACGAAAAGCCAGAGGAAGGCGGAAATCTTCGGACACCATCACGATTTCTGGCCGGAATTTGACTGCGGAGAGTGATAACGGAGTAGTTGACTCCCCCGAGTTCAGTCTTCCGGTGCGCCCGCCACCGGGAACCGCGACTCGTTGCGCTCGATCTTCTCCTCCAGCGCGGCCAGCGGGTCGACTCCGAGCACCTCGCAGAACTGGAGGAGGTACGCCAGGACGTCGGCGACCTCGTCCCGGACCCGGTGGGCGGTGTCCGGGTCGGTCATGACGCGGGCCGACTGCTCGGGCGTCAGCCACTGGAAGATCTCGAGGAGTTCGGAGGCCTCCACGCTCAGCGCGGCGGCCAGGTTCTTGGGGGTGTGGTAGGGCTGCCAGTCGCGCGCGGCGGCGAACTCGGCCAGCCTGCGCCGCAGTGCCGCCAGGTCACGGGGGTGATCGGTCACGGGTTCAGGTGTACCACCGTGAGGCCGCCCGCCGCGGCCACCCCTGCCCGCCCCGCCTCCCCCACCGCCTCGACCGCCTCGACCGCCCACGACGCGTCGGCGACCGCTCCGACGAGGCGGATGTGTCCCCGGTCGCACATCCGCGCCGCCAGCCGGAGCAGTTCGGCGCGCTGGCGCACGTCCAGGCCGCGGTCGAAGCCGTCGGCGAGGACGGTGAGCGTCTGCAGCGCGGCGGGCACCTCGCCGGCCGGGTCGACCTCCAGGACGCCGGGTCCGGTGAACAGCACCAGGGCGAGGGCGAGGTAGCGCAGCTCGCCGTAGCCGAGGCGGCCGAGGCCGGTGCGGACCCCGTCGCCCCGGTCGAGCAGCGCGCGGACCACACCGCCGAGGGCCGGTTCGGCCAGGACGTCCTCGACCGGGCCCGCGCAGCCGGCCCGTACCGCCGCGACGAACTGCGCGTGCCGCCGACCGCACTCGGCGCGGGTGCGCCACAGCACGTCGGCGAGGTTGTCGCAGCCGCCGAGCAGGCGCCCCGAGCCGGTGGGTACGGGCTCCCGCATCCGGCCCGGCCGCGGATCGCAGGCGAAGACGGAGCGCAGCGCGACCACCATCTGTTCGGCCGCCGCGAGCACCCTGCGCTGCCCGTCCGTCTTGCCGGCCACCCGCAGCGGCAGCAGCGGGGTGCCGAGCCGGTCGTCGGGCAGCGGAGCACGGGTCACGGGCGCCGACCCGGCCGTGTGCCAGGCCGCCTGCACGGCACGGCGGCCGGGATCGCGCAGGGCCGTTTCCAGCAGCACGACGCCGTCCGCCGTCAGCCGCTCCCCGACGATGCGCAGTTCGGGCTCGGCCTGCACGGCGACGTCCAGGTGCACCGGTCCCTCCGCGCCGTCGGCCGTGCAGCCGATGCGAAAGCCCCGGCGGTGCTGCGCGTCGGGCCGGGCCCGCTCGGGCACGCAGGCGCCCGGGTCCGGGAACACCGCGCCGAGTTCCGCGCCGCCGCCGAGCCGGGCCAGGGCGTCGTACGCCCTGAGCGCACTGGTCTTGCCGCTGCCGCTGGGCCCGGCGAGCACGGTGAGCGGCCCGAGCCGCAGCACGGCGCGCCGGTGCCCGGCGAAGGCGGACAGCCGCAGCTGGGTGACGCGGGGGCGGTCGGGAGCCGGCGCGACGGACGCCGGTAACGCGGAGGACGCAGGTGACGCGGAGGACGCAGGTGACGCTGCCATATGCGGACCGTAGGACTCCGCCGGACGGCGAACCGTTTTGCCCGGACGGCTTTCCTACGATCGGGGGACCGGACGGTCAGGGCCGCAGCGGACCGTCACACTCCCGGCACCCCAGCCGCACTCTCCATCAGCCCGTTCACCTCGGTGCCCGCCGGGGTCAGCAGGAAGACGTTGCGGTCCACCCGGTGCATCCCGCTGGCCAGGCCGAAGACGACGCCGGTACTGAAGTCCAGGACCCGCTTGGCGACGTCGCCCTCGGCGCTGGTCAGGTCCAGGAGCACCGGGATCCCCGCCATCAGCGTCTCGGCGACCTCGCGGGCGTCCGCGAACACGTTGATCCTCAGGACCACGAAACGGCGGCGCCGCTCCGTCTCCGCCTCGGGCATCGCCCGGTGACCGACCGCGGACGGCCAGGCGTCGCGCCCCCGCAGCGGAACTACCTGGGCGAGCCCTTCCCACTGTTCATCGGTGACGTCGTGGCTGTTCACCGGCTCCCCCGATTTCACTCGCCTTCATTGCCTGCACCAGCCAATTCTTACGCCAAGTCACCCGTTCGGCCCAACAGCGACACGGTTGGCGACGCTCCGTGTCCGGTGATTGTCCGGCGCCGGGCCGGGTACTCAGCGACAGCCGTCGCGCCCGGGCGGGAGCCCGCGAGCGGGAAAGCCGCCGCCGCGCCGACGGACGTACGCCGTCACACGAAGGAGTGCCCATGGGTGCGCTGGACCTGCCCGATCCCGTCACACGCGAGGGGGCACCGCCGAAGGTCGACACCGACGCCCTCCGGGACGCCCTGTGCGAGCGGGTGGACGGTGAGGTCCGCTTCGACGCCGGGAGCCGGGCCGCCTACTCCACGGACGCGTCGAACTTCCGGCAGACCCCCCTCGGCGTGGTCGTCCCACGTACCCCGGAGGCCGGGGTGGAGGCGGTGGCCGTGGCCCGGGAGTTCGGCGCGCCCGTGCTCTCGCGCGGTGGCGGGACCAGCCTGGCCGGGCAGTGCACCAACGCGGGCGTGGTCCTCGACTGGTCGAAGTACTGCACCCGGGTGGAGTCGGTGGACCCCGGCGCCCGCACCTGCGTCGTCCAGCCCGGGATCGTGCTCGACGACCTCAACCGGCAACTCGCGCCGCACGGCCTGCGCTACGGACCCGAGCCCGCCACCCACCCCAACTGCACCATCGGCGGCATGATCGGCAACAACTCCTGCGGCGCCACCGCGCAGGCGCACGGCAAGGTCGTGGACAACATCGCCCGCCTGGAGGTGCTGCTGTACGACGGCACCCGCTTCTGGTGCGGCCGGACGGACGACGAGGAGTTCGCCGAGATCGAGCGGCAGGGCGATCTGCGGGCGACCGTCTACCGGCGGCTGCGGGCGCTGCGGGACACCTACGGGGACGAGGTCCGCCGCCGGTTTCCGGACGTCCCGCGCCGGGTCTCCGGCTACAACCTGGACTCCCTGCTGCCGGAGTTCGGCTTCGACGTGGCGGGGCTGCTGGTGGGCAGCGAGTCGACGCTGGTCACGGTGGTGCGGGCGGAGCTGAAGCTGGTGCCGGTGGTGAAGGAACGCTCCCTGCTCGTGCTCGGGTTCGACAGCATCGACAAGGCCGCCGACGCGGTGCCCGGCATCCTGCCGCACGAGCCGATCGCCCTGGAGGGCGTCGACGCCCGGCTGGTGCGCGACGAGCGGATCAAGCACCTGAACCCCGAGGCGCTGGCCGAGATGCCCGAGGGCAACGCCTACCTGATGGTGCAGTTCGGCGGGGACACCGTCGAGGAGGCCGACGCACGGGCGCACCGGATGCTCCAGGCCGTGCACCGCTCCGAACGCGACGCCGACTGCGCGTTCCTGGACGACCCGTCGCACGAGGAGGACCTGTGGCAGGTCCGCGAGGCCGGGCTCGGCGCCACCGCGCACATCCCCGGCAAGCCCGACACCTTCGAGGGCTGGGAGGACTCGGCGGTCTCCCCCGAGAAGCTGGGCGACTACCTGCGGCGGCTGCGCGGGCTGTTCGAGGAGTTCGGGTACCTGAGCGACACGGGTCCGAGCCTGTACGGCCACTTCGGGCAGGGCTGCGTGCACACCCGGATCCCGTTCGACCTGTACACCGCGGACGGGGTGGCGGCGTACCGGAGGTTCATGGAGCGGGCGGCCGATCTCGTGGTCGAGTTCGGCGGCTCGCTGTCCGGGGAGCACGGGGACGGGCAGAGCCGGGGCGAGCTGCTGGGGCGGATGTTCGGGGACCGGCTGGTGGAGGCGTTCGGGCGGCTGAAGGCCGTGTTCGACCCGCTGGACCGGATGAACCCGGGGAAGGTCGTCGCGCCGTACGGGCTGGACGACAACCTGCGGCTCGGCGGTGGCTGGGCCCCGTTCGAGCCCCGCGACCTGCACTTCCGCTTCCCGCACGACGGGGGTTCGTTCTCCCAGGCGGCGAACCGCTGCGTCGGCGTCGGCAAGTGCCGGCAGCACACCAGCGACGGCACGGTGATGTGCCCGTCGTACCAGGTGACCCGGGAGGAGGAGCACTCGACGCGGGGCCGGGCCCGGCTGCTGTTCGAGATGCTCGACGGGCACGGGGACGGCGCGATCCGGGACGGCTGGCGCTCGGAGGAGGTCAAGGACGCCCTCGATCTCTGCCTGGCCTGCAAGGGCTGCAAGAAGGACTGTCCGGCGGACGTGGACATGGCCACGTACAAGGCGGAGTTCCTCTCCCACCACTACGAGGGCCGGCCGTGGCGCCGGCCGCGCTCGGACTGGTCGATGGGCTGGCTCCCGGCGCTCGCGCGGGTGGTGGGCCGCACCCGGCTCGCGCCGGTCGTCAACGCGCTCACCCACGCGCCGCTGCTGTCGAGGGCGGCGGTGCGGGTGGCGGGGGTGGCGGACCGGGAGGTGCCGCTGTTCGCGGAACGGACCTTCGAACAGTGGTTCGCGGAGCGCGAGCCGGAGGGCGACGGGCACCGCGGGTCCGTGCTGCTGTGGCCGGACACCTTCACCAACCACTTCCACCCGCACATCGGCCGGGCGGCGGTACGGGTCCTCGAACACGCCGGCTGGCGGGTGGAGCTGCCGCGCGAGCCGCTGTGCTGCGGGCTGACCTGGATCTCCACCGGGCAGCTCGGCACGGCAGAGAAGGTCCTCACCCGTACGGTGCGCGCCCTGGCCAAGCATGTCCGGGCGGGCGGCCTGGTCGTGGCGCTGGAGCCGAGCTGCACGGCCGTCTTCCGGGCGGACGCGGCCGAGCTGTTCCCCGGCGACCAGGACGTGCGGCGGCTGGCCGAGCAGACGGTGACGCTGTCGGAGCTGCTCACCGGGCACTCCCCCGGCTACGAGCCGCCGCGGGTGCCCGACCGCTCCGCGCGTGCGCTGGCCCAGGTGCACTGCCACCAGCACGCGGTACTGGGCTGGGAGGCCGACCAGGAACTGCTGCGCCGGGCCGGGGTGGACGCGGAACGACTGGACTCCGGCTGCTGCGGGCTGGCCGGCAACTTCGGCTTCGAGCGCGGTCACCTGGACGTCAGCGAGGCGTGCGCGGAGCGGGTGCTGCTGCCGCGGCTGCGGGAGGAGGACGAGTCGACCGTCGTCCTCGCCGACGGCTTCAGCTGCCGCACCCAGATCCACGAGTTCGACAGCGGCGGCCACGAGGGCGTGCACCTGGCGGAACTGCTGGCCTCGGCCCTGCCGCCCGGCCCCGCGACCGACCCGGGGACTCCGGGCAGCGCGTACGGCACCGCCCCGGGCGCCCGTCCGTCCGCCCCCGGCCCCCGCGCCCGGACCCTGGCCCTGGCGGCCACGACGGCCGCCGCCCTGGGCACCGCGGCGGCGGCAACGGCCCTGGCCCGGAGCCTGCGCCGACACTGAACCCGACGGACCTCGCCCCCTCCCTGCCAGCCCCGGAGCAGCACATACGGCACCCCACCCGGCGGACGCCCGGCGGACGCCCGGCCGCCCCCGCACCCCGCGCACAGGCCCCGGCCCCGGCCCTGGCCCTGGCCCTGGCCCCGACAGCCACGACGGCCGCCGCCCTGGGCACCGCGGCGGCGGCAACGGCCCTGGCCCGGAGCCTGCGCCGACACTGAGCCCGGACACGACGGACGGTCACCCCCGAGGGTGCGGGGTGACCGTCCGTCGTTCCGGGCGTGGAGGGAGGTGGTGTCCGGGCGTGGAGTCTGTGCCCGGGCGTGGAGTCTCAGGCCCGGGACGAGGCGGCGTCCTGGCGGCTCGCCAGGGCCCAGATCACGAACACGTCGATCGCCATCATGATCACGGACCAGACGGGCGCGTACGGCAGGAACAGGAACTGGGCGATCAGGCTCAGCGAGGCGAGGACGATGCCCGCCACCCGCGCCCAGGCCATGTCCTTGAGCAGACCGAACCCGGTGACGAACACGAGGGCGCCCAGGATGACGTGCACGATCCCCCAGCCGGTCAGGCTCATCTCGTAGACGTAGGTGCCGATACGGGCGTACACGTCGTCCTCGGCGATGGCCGCGATGCCCTGGAGAACGGCGAGCGCGCCGTTCAGCAGCAGCAGTACGCCCGCGAAGACGACACCGCCGGTCACCCAGCCGCTGGTGCGGTCGCCCGAGCGCTGGGCCCAGGAGGCGTCGCCGCCGTGGGACGGCCGGCCGGGGGTGGGTTCGGCGTGCTGGCTCATGAGCGGAGTCCTTTCTGTGTCCCCCGTACGGGGCAGCTGCCCACCGGTGCCCGACGGCACCGACAGGTCATTCAGAGCCTGCGGGTGGCCGCGCTCCCCGGCCAGGCGGGTCCGCCGGACGGGTGAATCGCGCGCCGGGCGTGCGCATGCGGACGCCCCCGGCCTCGCGTTAACTGAGCGGCACCCGCGGCCCCGGCGACCGACGGACCCGGGCGGGACGAAGGAGGGCGTGTGACGAGTCGGCCGCTGCCCCGGCGGGGTCCGCGCGGACGGGTTCCGTGACCGCGCCGGCGAACGCCGTCCCGGACCGGGCGGAGCGGTCCCTGCGGCAGACCCTGCTCAGCCCCGGCTACCGGCGGCTGTTGCTGCTGTGCGTGCTGCTGGGCGTGCCCATCGCGCTGGCCTGCTTCTTCTTCGTCGGACTGCAGCACGAGGTGCAGCACTGGGTGTGGACGTCGCTGCCCGAGGCGGCCGGATACGACACCCCGCCCTGGTGGTGGCCACTGCCCGCGCTGGTGCTCGCCGGGCTGATCCTGGCGCCGATCGTGACCCGGATGCCGGGCGGCGGCGGCCATCTGCCGGTGAACGGCCTGGGCGGCGCACCCGTGGGCCCCCGGGCGCTGCCCGGCGCGGTGCTGGCCGCGCTGGCCACGCTGCCGCTCGGCGTGGTGCTGGGTCCCGAGGCCCCGCTCATGGCCGTCGGCAGCGGGCTGGCCCTGCTGGCGGTGCGGCGGGCGGGCGCGGGCGGCGACCAGCGGGCGAGCGCGATCCTCGCCACGGCCGGCTCCACCGCCGCGATCTCCACCATCCTCGGCGGCCCGATCGCGGCGGCGGTCCTGCTCATCGAGGGGGCGGGGCTGGCCGGCACCCAGCTGGTCGCCCTGCTGCTGCCCTGCCTGCTGGCCAGCGCGACCGGCGCCCTGGTCTTCACCGGCTTCGGGCAGTGGACGGGGCTGGAGATCGGCGCGCTGAGCCTGCCCGACCTGCCGCCGCAGGCCAATCCGGACGCGGGCGACTTCCTGTGGGGCCTGCCCACCGCGGCCCTGATCGCCGTACTGGTCACGCTGGCCCGCGAGCTGGGCCGCCGCACGGTCACCTGGACCCGGCGCCACACGGCCGCGCGCACCGTCGCCTGCGCCACCGCGGTCGGCGTCTGTGTCGCCGCGTACGCGCTGATCACCGGCCGCTCCCCGGCCGAGGCGGCGCTGTCCGGTCAGGCCGCCCTCGCCCAGCTCGCCGCGCAGCCGCACGCCTGGTCCGTGGGCGCGCTGGTGGCGCTGGTCGCGTGCAAGGGACTGGCCTGGGGCATCGCGCTGGGCGCGCTGCGCGGCGGCCCGATCTTCCCGGCCGTCCTGCTGGGCGCGGCGACGGGCCTGGCCTGCTCCGGGCTGCCCGGCTTCGGCGCCACCCCGGCGCTCGCCCTCGGCATCGCCGCCGCGGCGGCCGCGGTGACGGGGCTGCCACTGGCCAGCGCGGTCCTGGCGGTGCTGCTGTTGGGCCGGGACGCCCACGACCAGATGCCGCTGATCGTGACGGCCTCGGTCGTCGCGTTCATCGTCGCCCAGCTGGTGCGCGGGAGCGGGCCGGAGGCGGGCCGGGCACCCGGCGGGGAGTCGGGCGGAGAGACGGGCGGGGCGCCGACGACGGGAGCGGCACGGTGAGGACCCGCCGGACCGCAGACCCGCGCCCGAGCCCACGCCCCCGCACCCGCACCCGCACCCGCACCGGCTGGGACGCCGTCCGGCCCTGGCTCGTACGGGTCGGGATCGCGGCCGCCGTGGTGGTGGCCTACTTCCTGCTCCCCCTCGACCACCTCGGCCCGCAGCGGCCGGTGCTGAGCTGGACGCTGTTCGCGGTGCTGCTGACCGTCGTGGCCGTGCTGCTGCTCCGGCAGATCCGGCACGTCCTCCTCGACCATCCGGACAGCCGCCCCGGGGTGGTCATCTCGCTGCTGATCGTGCTGTCGGTGCACGTCTTCTCGGCGACGTACTACGCCCTGGCCAAGGCGCCGGGCCAGTTCAGCGGGCTGCACACCCGGATCGACGCGCTGTACTTCACCGTGGTGACGCTGGCCACCGTCGGGTACGGGGACATCACCCCGCGGGGCCAGGCCGCGCGGGTCGTGACCATCCTGCAGATCACGTACAGCTTCGTCTTCCTCACCGCCGCCGCCACCGCGCTGACCACCCGCATGCGGGACATGGTGGCCCGGCGGCCCCAGCGCGGCCGCTCGCGCTGACGGCGGCGGTTTCACGTCCCGTCCCGGACGGGGTTTGAAACTGCCGCCGCGTCACCTTCTAGCCTCGGTCGCACACCGAGGAGGAGCCCCATGACGTACGCGACCGACGGCACCCGGCGCATCGGCGAACTCGCGCGGGAGACCGGGCTGAGCATCCGCACCCTGCGCTACTACGACCGGCTCGGTCTGCTCACCCCGTCCGCCCGCACCGAGGGCGGCCACCGCTGCTACGACGCCGACGACGTCCGGCGCCTGCACCGCGTGCTGGCGCTGCGCAGCTTCGGGCTCCCCCTGGCGCAGATCCGCGCGCTGCTGGACGCCGAGCCGGACCACGATCCGGCGGAGCTGATCCGGCGGCAGCTCGGCGTCGTCGAGGAGCGGCTGCGGCAGACGGCCGAGCTGCGGATCCGGCTGCTCGGCGTGCTGGACGCGCTGGACGCCTCGGCCGACGGCTCGACCGAGACCTATCTGAACGTGATCGAGGAGATGACCGCCATGGAACGTCCCCTGACGCCGGAAGAAGTCGCCCGCCTGAGCGAGGCGCGCCGCCGCTGGGCCGAGTCGCTCGGCGAGGAGGAGTTGCGTGCCCTGCACCACAGGCGCGCGGAGATCTTCGCCACGCTGGGCGAGGACGAGCGGCGGCGGCTGACGGAGCGGCGGCGCCGGGCGTTTGCGCAGCCCTGAGGCGTGTGCGGCGGTCCGGCGGGGCGGGTGCCGGGCCCGAGGCCTGCTTGTGCCCACCCCCGTGGGAGCACTACTGTCGCCACGCCTTGGTGAACGGGAAATCCGGTGTGATGCCGGTGCGGCCCTCGCCACTGTGAATCGGGAAAGTCCGGCTCCGGCCCTCACGGGCAGCCACTGGATCGCTTGCGATCCGGGAAGGCGGAGCACGGGCGGTGGTACCCGTAAGCCAGGAGACCGGCCAAGGCGCGTCGTCCATCCACGAGGTGCTGGAGAGGGTCTGCTGAGCCATGCACATAGCCGAGGGCTTTCTGCCACCGGCGCACGCGATCGCCTGGGGTGTCGCGTCCGCGCCGTTCGTCGTCCACGGAGTCCGGTCACTCACCCGTGAGGTCAGGGAGCACCCGGAGAGCACGCTGCTCCTCGGCGCCTCCGGAGCCTTCACGTTCGTGCTGTCGGCCCTGAAACTGCCGTCCGTCACCGGGAGTTGTTCGCACCCGACCGGCACCGGGCTGGGCGCCATCCTGTTCCGGCCGCCGATCATGGCGGTCCTGGGGACCATCACCCTGCTCTTCCAGGCGCTGCTGCTCGCCCACGGCGGGCTGACCACGCTCGGCGCCAACGTCTTCTCGATGGCGATCGTCGGTCCCTGGGCCGGGTACGGGGTCTACAGACTGCTGCGCCGCTTCGACGTGCCGCTCATGGTCACCGTGTTCTTCGGCGCGTTCGTCGCCGACCTGTCCACCTACTGCGTCACCAGCGTGCAGCTGGCGCTGGCCTTCCCGGACCCGAGCAGCGGATTCCTGGGCGCGCTCGGCAAGTTCGGGTCCATCTTCGCGGTGACCCAGATCCCGCTCGCGGTGAGCGAGGGCCTGCTCACGGTGATCGTGATGCGGCTGCTCGTGCAGTCCAGCAAGGGCGAACTGACCCGGCTGGGCGTGCTGCTGACCCGGTCCGGGAAGACCACGTCCGACGAGCCGGAGGCGGTGGCCCGATGACCCGCAACGCGAAGATCAACGCTCTGCTGCTGCTCGCCGTGGCCGCGCTCGCGGCGCTGCCGCTGGTGCTGGGGCTCGGCGACCACAAGGAGGAGCCGTTCGCCGGTGCCGACGCGGAGGCCGAGACGGCGATCACCGAGATCGAGCCGGACTACGAGCCGTGGTTCTCGCCGCTGTACGAACCGCCGTCCGGGGAGATCGAGTCGGCGCTGTTCGCGGTGCAGGCCGCGCTCGGCGCGGGGGTGCTGGCGTACTACTTCGGTCTGCGCCGGGGGCGGCGGCAGGGCGAGGAGCGGACGGCGGCGGCGCTGCGGGACGCCCCCGCGGGCGACTGAGTGCTGCCGATCGACGCGGCGGCGCACAGCAGCCGCTGGCGCCGCCGTCATCCCGTGGACAAGGCGGTGCTTGGTCTCGGCCTGACCGTGCTCGCGATCTCGCTGCCGCCCTGGCCGGGTGCGGCGCTGGTGCTGGTGGCGGCGCTGACGGTACTGCTGGGCCCGGCGGGCGTGCCGGGGCGGCGGCTGTGGCGGGCCTACCGGGTGCCGCTGGGATTCTGTGTGACGGGCGCGCTGCCGCTGCTGGTGCAGGTCGGGGGTCCCGACGGGTTCCTGTCGGCGGCCGACGGCGGCGCGGCGCGCGCCGGTGAGCTGCTGCTGCGCACCTCGGCGGCCTCGCTGGGGGTGCTGCTGTTCGCGTTCACCACGCCGATGTCGGACCTGTTGCCGCGCCTGGTGCGGGCCGGGGTGCCCGCGCCGGTGGTGGACGTGGCGCTGGTGACGTACCGGATGAGTTTCCTGCTGCTGGACTCCGTACGCCGGATCCGTCAGGCGCAGGCGGCGCGGCTCGGCCACACCACCCGGGCCGCGACCTGGCGTTCGCTCGGCGGGCTCGGCGCCACCGCGTTCGTGCGGGCCTTCGACCGGGCGGCGCGGCTCCAGTCGGGGCTCGCCGGGCGCGGTTACGACGGCACCCTGCGCGTACTGGTGCCCGAGGCGCGCGTCTCGGTGCCGTTCACGGCGGCGAGCGTCGCGCTCCTTGCGGCGCTGGCCGGCCTCACCCTCGTACTGGAAGGACCCCTGTCGTGAGCGAACCGGTGCGGTCACCCGAACCGACCCCGGACCTGGTCGCCCTGCGGGGCGCGTCGTTCGCGTACGAGGAGGGCCCGGACGTGCTGACGGGCCTGGACTTCGCGGTGCGCGAGGGGCGCGCGCTGGCGCTGCTGGGCCGCAACGGCAGCGGCAAGACCACGCTGATGCGGCTGCTCAGCGGCGGACTGAGGCCGCGCGCGGGGGCGTTGACGGTCGACGGGGAGCCGGTGACGTACGACCGCAGGGGGCTGACCCGGCTGCGGACCACCGTGCAGTTGGTGGTCCAGGACCCGGACGACCAGCTCTTCGCGGCCTCGGTCGGCCAGGACGTGTCCTTCGGTCCGCTGAACCTCGGACTGCCCGACGCGGAGGTCAGGACCCGGGTCGCGGAGGCACTCGCCGCGCTGGACATCGCGGCGCTGGCCGAGCGGCCCACGCACCTGCTGTCGTACGGGCAGCGCAAGCGGACCGCGATCGCGGGGGCGGTCGCGATGCGGCCCCGGGTGCTGATCCTCGACGAGCCGACCGCCGGGCTCGACCCGGACGGGCAGGAGCGGCTGCTCGCCACCCTGGACGGGCTGCGCGCGGGCGGCACCACCGTGGTGATGGCCACCCACGACGTCGACCTCGCCCTGCGCTGGTCCGACGACGCCGCCCTGCTCACCCCGGACGGTGTGCGCACCGGCCCGGCCGCCCCGACGCTGGCCCGCACCGAGCTGCTGCGGCAGGCCGGGCTGCGGCTCCCCTGGGGCGTCGCGGCGACCGGACTGCTGCGGGCGCGGGGGCTGCTCGCGGACTCGGCGTCGGGCCCGCGTACGGCGGAGGAGCTGGCGGCGCTGGCCGAGTGACGGGGGCTGCCCGGGGTCAGCTCGCCGAGCCGCTGTACTCCGGTTCCCGGGCTTCCTCCGCCTGCTGGGCGGCGCGGGCGCGGCGGCCGGGCAGGACGGCGAGGACGATCAGGGTGCCGGCCGCCATGATGACGCCGCCGACGAGGCTGGTCGTGGCGACGCCGTGGGCGAAGGCCCGGTTCACGGCGTCGGCGAGGGCCTGCGCCTGCTCGGGTCCGGCGGCCGGGTTGGTGGCGAGCCGCTCGGCGACGGCGAGTCCGCCGCCCACCGAGTCCTGGGCGGTGTCCAGTGCGGCGGCCGGGAGCCGGTCGCCCACCAGGCCGGCCAGTTCGTCCCGATAGGAGGTGCCGAGCAGGGAGCCCAGGACGGCGATGCCCAGCGAACCGCCCAGCTCCAGCGCGGTGTCGTTGGCGCCGCCGCCGACGCCCAGTTCGCTCTCCGGGAAGGAGCCCATGATGGTGTCGGTGGCCGGGGAGACGCTGAGGCCGATGGCGAGACCGAGCAGCAGCATCGGGGCGAGGAAGTCGGCGTAGGTGGAGCCCTGGTCGATCAGGACGAGCAGGAAGACACCGACCGTGCCGATCGCCATGCCGGAGCCGACCGTGACCCGCACGCCCAGCTTCGGGGTCAGCCGCCCGGTCGCCGCCGCGCCGACGAACACGGCCCCGGCCAGCGGCAGCAGCCGTACGCCGGTCTCCAGCGCGCCGTAGCCGAGCACGAACTGCAGGAACTGCGTGGCGTAGTAGATGGCGCCGTAGGTGCCGAAGAAGAAGAACAGCACCGCGAGCATCGAGCCGCTGAAGGGCCGCAGCAGGAACCTGCGCACGTCCAGCATGGGGTGCGGATGGCGCAGCTCCCAGGCCACGAAGGCGATCAGACCGGCCCCGGCGACGACGGCCGCGGCAACCGGCCCGGCGCCCCAGCCGAAGTGCGGGCCCTCGATGGTCGCGTAGACCAGGCTGCCGACGGAGACGATGGAGAGCAGCCCGCCGACGTAGTCGACGCGACCCGCGCCGGCCGCCCTGGACGGCGGTACGAGGATCAGCGCGCCGACGACGGCGAGGACCGCGACGGGGACGTTGACCAGGAAGGTCGACCCCCAGGCGTGGTCCTCCAGAAGCCACCCGGCGACCAGCGGCCCGACCGCGATGGCGAGTCCCGAGGTGGCGGTCCAGGCCGTGATGGCACGGGCCCGCTCCCCCTTCGGAAAGACCGCGACCAGCAGGGACAGCGTAGCCGGCATGACGACGGCGGCACCGACGCCCATGACCGCCCGGGCCGCGACGACCAGCCCCGTCTCGTGCACCAGGCTGCCCATCACCGAACCGCCCGCGAAGATCACCAGACCGGTGACCAGGGCGCCGCGCCGGCTGTACTTGTCGCCGATCGCGCCGAGCACCAGCATCAGCGCGGCGTACGGGACGGCGTAGCCGTCGATGACCCACTGCAGGTCGCTGCTGCTCAGGCCCAGGTCGGTGGTCATGTCCGGGGCGGCCACGATCAGGGACGTGTTGGCCATGACGACGATCAGCAGACTCAGGCAGAGCACCAGCAGAGCCCACCAGCGCCGGGCGTAGGGCCCCGGCATCTTCTCGACGGGGGTGGTGGCCAGTAGGGGCATGGGGGCTCCGGAGACAAGCGAGGGCGAGTTAATTGCCCATGGGCGAGCAGACAAGAGCAGCGTAGTTTGTTGCACATGGACGTGCAAATAAGGTGCCTCGACGTCCGGTGAGCACGACGCTGCGCGGGTTGCAGCAGACACAGGCGACGCTCGTGCGCAGGCTGAGCGACTGCATGGGGCGCTCGCGCCGGGAGCCGGCCCTACTGCATCATGGGGCAACCTCGCCGTCGGCGAATTGACTACTCAGCCTCCTTGAAGCACTGCGAGTAGAGAGTCACGTCAATCAGGGGCGTGTTGCCGTCGAGGCCCTTGAGCCATCTGGCCTCGAGCTGACTGTGCGTCCTTTGGTGGACGGCCCGAATTTCAGGATTCTTGTCCCGACTGCCGTCGTCGCCTTCCTTCACGATTTCCCAACCGTCACCGGGAAGCGAACGCTTCAGATTGGCGAATCCCTCACCGAGTTCACTGTTGTCAATTCCATACATGGACCAGGGGTGCCTCACCCAGACACCCTTGCTGCCATCTTCGGCACAGGAGGAGGTGTACGCCCCGGGCTCTGTCACTTTTCCCTTCACTTTGAGCATGTCCAACACTCGACTGGAGAGTGACGACACCTCGTCTTCCACTGCGGACGACGCGCGAGAGGGGAGAGGCTTGCCGTTTTCCTTGTCCATTGAGCACCCTGCAATGAGAAGAAGTAGTGATGTCACGGATGCAGTAACCATCCAGCCTCGCTGCACACCGAGCCACCTATTCCAGCTTGACATCTCCATACCTTGTTGACCGACTTTACGTAGCGGTCCCAGGAGCCGTACACCTCCTGCTGAGCACCGACGGTCAGGCATCCCCCGTCGCCTCGGCGACGTGATTGATCTGCATATGTGCCGGACCACCACGCGTGGCCACATCCGTCTTCAGCTGTTCCCACTCGTCCCACGCCATGCGCGTGTCCTCCCCCTTGCACAGGCATTGCCTGAGGAAAATTGCGGTTCCCCGCGGTAGTCGATGAGGCTGCCTCGACGAACCCTATGGATCGGGCGCGCTGCCTCACGTCCGCGTGATCACTCAAACCGCCCCTGAGTATCCGTACCTAGTGCCCTGCGCCACCAGGACGTCTCCGGCCAAAGATCCGGCACGGACCGTGCGAAGCCGGGCGGCGCGACGTCGCTGCCGCGGGTTGTGCGGTCGGGCAGAAGCCGCAGACTCGTCCCGAGGGATCGCGGGGTCTACTCGGCCCCGACGGGCCTTCCGGGCGTCGCCCGGCCCACGTCCTCGACCACGGTCCGGGCCCGGTGCTCCGGTACGCCGGCCGCGATGAGGGTGGCGACCGTGGCTCGGGTGCCGTCGTCCTTCAGGGCGCCTTCGTTGACCTGCTCCAGCAAGGCGACGATCATCGCCTCAAGCCCGGCGCTCAGCGCGGCGGGCGGCAGGTGGGCCGGGAAGGAGCCGTCGTGCCGGCCGCGCTCCAGGATGGCGGTGACCTCGGCGCGGGCCGGGGCCAGGATCTCGGCCACGCGCTCCACGCCCAGGTCGTGCCGGGCCAGGGCCAGCAGCATGCGGTAGCGGTCGCCCACGGACCACATCAGCAGCGTGAAGTGGGCGAGCGCCCGGTCGGCCGGTTCGTCCGGTCCCGCCGCATCGGCCATCGCGCCGCGCAGCACCTCGGACGCCTCCTCGGCGAGGGCCTCGAGCAGCGCCGCGCGCCCCGGGAAGTGGCCGAAGAGGGTCCGCCGTACGACACCGGCGGCGCGGGCCAGCTCCTCCAGCGTGGTGTCCGGGTCCCGCCCCAGCTCCCGGCGGGCGGTGGCCAGGATGCGCGCCCGGTTCGACCGCGCGTTGCGGCGCTGCGGCTCACGGGCGACGGGCTTGGTCACGGGAACCTCGGGGCGGTACGGCGTGCGGGTGCGGGGTGTCCATTCTGGCACGGAGGGTCTGGGACGGAGGGCGCGAGGGCCGACCGCGCCCGCCCTCTCTGCCGTCCCGGCGAGGGGGGCAGGGAGGGCGGGCACGCCCTGCGTCACTCCAATCCGTCGCCCGGCGTCACTCCAGTCCGTTGTCCAGCGCGGTCATGAGGCGGCCGTCGGCCGTGTCACCGGACATCTCCCAGACGAAGCCGCCCAGCAGGCCCTTGGACTTGACCCAGTCGGTCTTCTTCCCGATCGACCAGGTGTCGTCGAAGGACCACCACTGGCCGCCCGGACCGGTGTAGCCGAAGGTGGACACCGACTCCTCGTCGTGGTGGACGGTCATGGACGGGTAGCTGCTGATCAGGTTGCTGTAGCCGCGGACCCCGGCCTCGGCGGGGAACTGGCCGGGTGCCGCGCCGTTCGCGTCCTGCCACTCACCGGCGACGCCGCCCTCGGTGACGCCCTGCCAGCCGCGCCCGTAGAAGGGGAAGCCGACCGTCAGTTTGCGCGGGTTGACGCCGGCGTCGAGATACGTCTGGATCGCGTTCTCGATGCTGAAGTGGAAGGGGTAGGGGTCCTCCGCGTCGGTGTAGAGGTTGGAGGCGTGCCCGGTGCGGTTGGGCTCCCAGGAGTTGTCGCTGCCCGAGCCGTGGAAGTCGTACCCCTGGACGTTGGCGTAGTCGAGGGAGTCGAAGATCCTGGTCAGGTCCCAGCCTGCCTCGATCTTCGCCGGGTCGGCCGGGGTGAACGCGGTGAGCAGCTTGTGCTCGCCGCCGAGCGCGTCGAGCTGCTTGCGGAACTCGGCGAGCAGGGCGGTCAGGTTGTCCTTGTCCTGGGCGCCGTAGTGGTTGCCCGGGTGGCCCTCGGAGCCCGGCCACTCCCAGTCGATGTCGATGCCGTCGAAGATGCCGGCCCCCGTGCCCGGTCCGCCCGCGCCGTTGTAGACGGGCAGGTTGCCCTTGATCCACACGTCGATGCAGGACTCGACGAACTTCTGCCGGGACTCGGGCGTGGCGGCGGCGTCCGAGAAGAACTTGGAGTACGTCCAGCCGCCGAGCGACACGACGACCTTGAGGTGCGGGTACTTGGCCTTGAGCTTCTTGAGCTGGTTGAGGTTGCCGCGCAGCTTGCCCCAGCCGTCGTCGGCGACCCCGTCGACGGACTGGGCGGCGGACATGGGCCGCGCGTAGTCGGCGTCCGCGTCACCGGCGCCGGTGCCCTCGTCCGGGTCCTGCGGGTTGCCGGAGGTGCCCTTGGTGACGCCCGCCTGGCAGGTGAGGTTGGTCGGGTCGAGGTTCTCGAACGCGTAGTTGATGACGTCCAGTTGCTTGGCGGCGCCGGAGGTGTCGAGGTTCTTCACGAAGTACTGGCGTCCGTAGATGCCCCACTGCACGAAGTACCCGACCTTGAGCTGCTTGCCCTCGCCGGCCACGTCGTCGGTGGTCACCTGCACGGCCGCGGAGGGCGCCGAGGAGTTGTCGGCGGTGTCCCGGGCCTTGACGGTGAAGGTGTAGGCGGTGGCCGGGGAGAGGCCGTCCACCGTCGTCGTGGTGGTGTCCGCGCCGACCGTCTTTGCCAGAGTGTCGCCGCGGTAGACGTCGTAGGCGGCCACGGCCACGTTGTCGGTGGACTTGGCCCAGGCCAGGCCTACGGTGGTGGCCGTCTTGCCGGTGGCGCGCGGGTTGCCCGGCGCGGTCGGCGGCGTCGGGTCGGTCGCCGGGTCCACCGTCTCGACGGTGAGCGGTTCACTGGCCGGTCCGACGTTGCCGCGCTTGTCGGTGGCCCGGACGGTGAAGGTGTAACTCGTCGCCGGGGTCAGGTCGGTGACGGTCGCGGAGGTGCCGCTGGTGGTGGCGACCGTCTCGGTGCCCTGCACCACCTCGTAGGAGGTGACGGGGTGGTCACCGGGCTCGGCCGCGGCCCAGCTCAAGGCCACC
The DNA here is from genome assembly GCF_042730645.1 of Streptomyces sp. NPDC059906. Classification (NCBI taxonomy): domain Bacteria; kingdom Bacillati; phylum Actinomycetota; class Actinomycetes; order Kitasatosporales; family Streptomycetaceae; genus Streptomyces; species Streptomyces sp. NPDC059906. The sequence goes on along the minus strand of NZ_JBHWKU010000023.1, from coordinate 64,134 downwards.
GTGTGCGCGGTGACCGCGGTCGCCTCCGGCGTGCCGGGGGCGGCCGGCGGCACGTCGGGGGTGCCGTCGCACTTGTCGCCGTTGACGGTGCAGCCGGTCGGGGTGCCGACCGGGCCGGTCGCCGAGAACTGGTAGCTGTAGGGCTCGGTGGTGCCGCCCGCCGGGACCCTGCCGTTGTAGTAGGCGTTCTCGACGGTCACGTGCCGGCCGGAGACCGTGGCTTCGCCGTAGAGGTGCCCGCTCACGGACACGCCCGGTGGCAGGTCGAACTCCAGGGTCCAGCCGTCGGAGGCAGCCGTGCCGTTGTTGTGGACGACGTATTTGCCCGTCCATCCGGACCCGTTGCTCTGGGAGGTGAAGGTCGCCGTCAGCGTTCCGGCCGCCTGGGCGGGTGCCGCGAGCGCGGTGAGCGCCGCGAGCGGCAGCAGCAACGCGGTCACCAGTGCGGCGATCCGCGCTCTGATCCTGTTCGGTGGTCTGCGCCTGTGGAACATGGCTCTCCCTGTGGTGGTGGGGTGGTACAGGGGTGAGGTGAACCGTGCGCGCGTGAGGGAGTCGAGCGCCCACAACGTAGAAGGTCTGGACCAATGCGTCAACCGTGCGCTCGGGGCTTGCCCGCGCACTGGTCCCGGTAGCCGAAGCTGTCCGAGATCCACTTCTTCCAGTCGGACTCGGACATGTTGTAGGTGATCCGCTCGCACAGAGCGCCCGCCGGGTCCCGGAACGTGTGCCAGACCCGGGCCGTCTTGTCGGCCCCCAGGGAGATGAGACGACCGCCGTCCCGGCTGAAGGCGACGGCCTCGACGGGACCGGTGTGGGCGGGGATGCGGGCGGAGATCTCTCTGGCTCCGTGCGGATGGACGACGACGGAGCCGTCCTCGCCCGCCGAGGCGAACCAGCGGCCGTCGGGACCGTAGGCGACCGAATGCACCGCCCCCCGGTGCACCCCGACTCCTACGAGGGCTTCGGCACCGTGCTCCAGCCGCCAGACCGTGCCGTCCAGGGTTCCGAGGATCAGGGTGCGCCCGTCCGGGCTGATCGCCAGGGCGGTGACCCGGTCCTGGGCCTCGAAGGTCCGCACCTTTCCGGCCTCGGCGTCGGCGACACCTCCTGTGTCGTCGCAGGCGTACGCGACCTGCATCCCGTCCTTGCTGACGGCGAGGTGCCCCGCCGCGCACGTGATGTCGATCGAGGCGCTGGGCGTACCGGCGGCCTTGGCGTCGAGGTCTTCGAAGAGGAGCTTCCCCGCGTACGAGCCGACCACGATCTGCCGGCCGTAGGGCATGAAGGCCGCGCCGGCGACCGGGCCGACGGAGGAGTCGAGGGTGACCGTGCGTGGCTCGGCCCCCTCCTCCCACAGCCGGAGACCGTCGGCGCTCACGATCAGCAGGGAGGTGCCGTCGGGCGAGTAGGACAGGCTTCGGGCACCCTGCGGGAGGTCCAGTGCCGCCACTTGGGCGCCGGTCTCCTGGTCGAAGACGCGCACCCCTTCTCGGCTGCCGACCGCCACCTTCTGCCCGCGAGGGTCGACGGCGAGGGCGTCCGGGGCGCTCGCGTCGTCGGGCCCGGTTCGCAGGAGAGCGTTCCGCGCGTCCCAGCGACGCAGTGTCGCGTCCTCCCCGAGCGAGACCAGTTCACTTCCGTCGCGCGAGAACGCGACGAAGTCGACGGGACCCGCGTGGCCGGTGAGCGGAAAGCCGATCGGGGACCCGGTCTGCGCGTTCCACTGGCGGATCGTCCTGTCGGCCCCCGCCGTGGCGATGCGGGAGCCGTCGGCGGCGAAGGCGACGGCCCGGATCGCGCCTTGGTGACCGGACACGGCCCGGCCCGCCGCCTCACCGGAGTCCGGGTCCCGGAGTTGCAGTCGGCCGTCCTCGGTACCGACGGCGAGGGAATCTCCGTCCGGCGCGAAGGCGATGGTGCTGATCATGTCGTGCGGGTACGGAATGACGACCTCATCGGCACCCTCCGCGTCGAGACCCCGGACGTGGACCTCGGAACCCCCGTTGTTGAGCGCGTCGAAGGCGAGCTTTCGGCCGTCGGGGCTGAAGACGACCCGGTCGCCCGTCACGCCCAGGGGTTCTCCGAGGCTCCTTCCGCTGTCGGCGTCCCAGATCCGCAGGCCTCCCCCGGCCACGGCGACGGTCGTCCCGTCGGGACTGAGCGCAAGGGATGCGGTGGTGCGGCGGTCCTTGGCGAATTCGTTGATCTTCTTCCCGGACGCCATGTCCCAGAGCACGACGGCCGTTTGATAGGCCGCGGCAAGACGTTTCCCGTCGCGCGAGAACGCGAGGGCGAGCACCCTGGAATCCGTGGTGTCCGCGGCTTCCAGGTCGGGTCCGGAAGGGCGGCCGGTGCCGGGACTCCAGAGCGTCGGCTGCTCCTTTCCCCCGAAGGCGACCCGCCCGCCGTCGACCGTCATGGCGGCTCGGCTGTCGGCACCGCTGTCGACTTCGGTGACCCGCAGCAGGTTGGGGCGGGAGTAGGCGGCGTCGAGCGCGGCGTCGTAGGCGGCGCCCTCCACCGACGGTTTCCCGGCGAGGGAGCGTGCCGCCATCAGCCGTCCATAGGCTCTGACGTCGTAGCCCGTCTCGGCGTTGGCCAACTCGACCTGTGCCCGCTGGATCGCGCTCATCACCGTGGCGTCACGGGCGTTCGCGTTCGCCCGGTCCCTTTCGGCCGTCGCGAACCAGTACTGGATCCCGAAGGAAACGGCCAGGGTGAGGATCAGTGCCGTGGCCAGCGCGCCCACGAGCAGCAGTGCCCGGTGCTCCTTGACCTCGGCGTTGTCCAGGTCACGTTTCGTGGATCCGTGGATCGGAGCCGCCAGTGTCGCCACCGCGTCGCGGAAACCCGCGTGCCACAGGGAGAGGCGGTCCGCGTCACGGGACCAGGTGAGGTCCTGCCACAGCGGTTCCGCCTCGAAGTACCCCGACAGACTCCGCGGCAGGGCATCGGTCGCCGACCAGTCGAAGTCCCCCGCCGCGTCGTCCCACCTGATGGTCCCGTCGGTCAGTGCGATGAGGAAGGTGTCGCTCGTCCTGTTGCGCTGCCAGAACTCGATCTCCTTGGCCACCCACTTCGACTCCGCGGCGGCCGGCGAGGCGAGCAGCACGAAGAATCGCGCGTCGGCGAGCGCCCGCTCGATCGAGGCGCCGAGGGCGTGGGACGCGGACAGGTCCGTCTGGTCCCGGAAGACGTGCAGCGCCCGGATGCGGTACCACTTCCTGGCGAGCCGGGTGAGTCCGCGTTGGATCGACGGCGCGAGCCGGGAGTCGGCTGCCCGGCTGTACGACACGAAGGCGTCGATCCGCCTGCCGTCGCCGCCGCCCATCCCTACGGGCGGGCCGTCCGCCCGGCGTCGCTCCGCAGGTCGCCGGACTCGTCGCGGGGCCCGGGCACCTGCCCGATCAGCGCGTCGGCCTCGCGGACGCCGGCCAGGCGGGCGAAGCCGGCCGCGTAGCCGTGGATGTGCTGCTGCACACGCTGGAGTTCGGCGCGGCAGGCCGCGTTGTCCGACCAGGTGGACTCCGAGCCGTCCGGATAGGCCAGTTCGAACTCGCGCAGCCGGGGGTGCCACTTGGACAGGAACGGCCTCAACTCGCGGTTGAGCATGGTGATCGCCAGGTACTCCACCGTCTGGCCACTGGGCACGACGGGCGAGGGACGGGTCACCTTCAGCGTCTCCCGGGTCGTGGCGAACAGCCCGTACATCGAGGTGAGGGCCTCGCGTACGACGCCCTCGTCGTCGGCGAGAGGCTGGGTGGACACCCGCGTCACCGTCTCGACGAACATGTGCCAGGCGACCTGACGCGAGTCGTTGTTGACCGCGAAGGTCAGCTCGCTCAACTGCGGGATGGTGACCTTCACCTCGGTCAGGCGCGCCGCCTTCCGGTACCACTCGCTGGCCAGCAGCGCCACCACGGCCGCGAGGGCCCCGGTGACGGCGAACAGGCTGCGGCTGGTCACCCGGGTGAGGCTGTAGAGGACCAGACCGGCGATCCCGCCGGTGGCCGAGGCCAGCAACAGGCGGAGCACCGCCCGGCGGACGACTCTGACCTCCCAGCGCGGTCGGTCACCAGGCCGCACAGACAGCTTCCTCACCCGCCCCCCTCGAATGTCCGGACGGGGAGAAGATATCGCCCCGGAGCGGCCGGGCGAAGTCGAACACGGGATTCCGGCCCGATCGCGGCGGACCGGACGTGTTACGGCAACGCCCCTTCGTGTCCGCATACTTGACGCGAACTCAATTCTCAGGCTCCTCCGACGCGTACGGCGTAGGAGCGTCGCCGCGCTCTTCAGGCCCCTGGTGCCGAGGAGGGCTCAGCGCTTGAGCGTGAAGGTGAAGTCGCCGGACAGCTTGTCGCTCAGCCGGACTGCCGAAACGAGTCTGCCCTCGGTGATCAGCCTCTCGGCCCCGGCCCGCGAAAGACCGCACCCTTCAGCGATCAGTCGCACCGGCCGGACCGGAATCCGCGCCGCGAAGCGGACCGAGACGTCGATCACCTCGCGGTCCAGGTGATCCGATCCGCCGGTGTCGAGGCGCCAGGCGTCGGCCCAGTCGAGGGCGATGCGATTGCGGCGCCGCACGACCGGATCCTGCAGCAACTCGGCCGCCAGGCCGGGATCGTTCGCGTGCAGGCGGTCCAGCAGCTCGGGCCGTACGGAGCGCACGTTCATCCGCTCCAGGACCGTGAGCTTCGCCGTGTCCCCGCAAGCGGTGCAGAGCACGAGGAGCCAGGCGTCGAGGAGCTTGTGGTGCGCGTTGACGCGGAACTTGCCGTTCGCCCGGAAGTGCCCGGACGCACACGTGTGGCAACGGCGCAGGACGAGAGGCAGGCAGGTGGGCATGACGACCCAGTTGTCGAGCACAGAGGTACACCGGTTCCAGTGAGAAGACCGCAGCGGAAAGGAGCGCGTGGCACATGTGCGACGCGCGACAGATCAGCACTCGGGAGGTCTCACAGGGTGTACAACGGCACGTCCTTGCCTGGGCGACTTGGTCCGGCAGCACGGTAGTGACACACGGCGGCGCTGTTCCAGCGGTTTTCGCGCGCCTCACCGCGGGCCGGGTCCGTCGGGGCGGCCCCGGCCATCCTCGTGGGGTGACCGGGGCCCTTCCGCTCGGGCAACGGCGCTGTGGAACCGAGCGGAGTCAGCGGGTGCCGAAGGACGGCAGCGTCAGGGCCGAGTGGGCCGGCCGGGGTTCCGGGGCGGGCATGGCGCTGAGGGCGCGCAGTCGGGCGTTGCGCTGCGCCAGGGCCTGGGCGGTGGTCGGGAAGAGGGTGGCGCCGCCCTCGCCGACCAGGTCCTGGTTCAGGGTCACGAAGTCACGGGTGGCCTGCTCGTACGCTGCGAAGCCCTCGGCGTGGTCCCGGTCGGCGAGGGACCCGGCGAGCATGTAGGCGCCGACGAGGGCGAGGCTGGTGCCCTGGCCGGTGAGGAACGAGGGCGCGTACGCGGCGTCGCCCAGCAGCGCGACCCTGCCCTCGGTCCAGCGCGGCATCCGGATCTGGCCGACCGCGTCGAAGAACACGTCGTCCGCGTCGTGGAGGGCGCCCAGGATGCCGGGGACCTCCCAGCCGGCGTCGGCGAAGACGTCGGCGAGCAGGGCCCGTTGGGCCTTCGGGTCGCCGAAGGCGTCGTAGGGCGGGTGGGGCTGGGCGAAGTTGAGGAAGGCGTGCACCTCCTCGTCGTCGCCCACGGCGTAGACGGCCGCCGCCCTGCCGGGGGTGTTCCACATCACCGTCTCGTGGGAGAGGCCGAGGGTGTTGGGCATGGTGAACACGGCGAAGCAGTAGCCGAGATGGCGGTGGAACTGCTCCTCGGGGCCGAACAGCGTCTCGCGGGTGCGCGAGTGCATGCCGTCCGCGCCGAAGACCATGTCGAACCGACGACTGCTGCCGCCGTGGAAGGTGACGTCGACTCCGGGCCCGGACTGGTCGAGGGTGTCTATGGAGTCGTTGAAGAGGAACTCCACGTCGTCCCTGACCGCCGTGTACAGCGCGTCGGTCAGGTCCCCGCGCCGTATCTCCAGGTCCCGTCCGGTCACCCCGCCGGTGACGGCGTGCGGGTGGAGCGAGGTCACCTCGTCGCCGTCCCCGTCGAGGAAGGTGATCCGGCGCAGGTCGATGTGCGCGTCGCGCAGTCGCGGCAGGATCCCCATCCGCTCCACGACGTCGAGTGCGGTGCCGCGTACGTCGATGGGGTAGCCGCCGCTGCGGAGGGTCCCGGCCTTCTCCACCACGGTGACCTCGTATCCGTGGCGGTTGAGCCAGAAGGCCAGGGCGGGACCGGCGATGCTGGCCCCGGAGATCAGGACGCTGCGCCTCGGTGCGGTGCGGGTCATGCTTTGACTCCTTTGCTCATGGTGCGGGTGACGAACAGGGCCAGCGACACGACGACGCCGGCGATGACGAAGCCGGTGACGTAGGCCGATTCGGCCGCGACCTCCGACCCGGAGGGGGTTCCGGCGGTGAGGAGAGCACCGCCGAGCTGGCCGCCGACCGCGGAGCCGAGCACGCGGCTCACCAGGATCAGACTGGTGGCGATGCCGGTGTCGTTCGGGTCGACGGCGGTGGCGGTGCTGGTCATCATCGCCGTGACGCACAGGCCGTTGGCCAGCGCGATCAGCACCTTGCCGACGACGAGGTGCCAGATCTCGGTGTGGACGGCCGCCACGGCGAGCAGTCCGACGGCCATCATGACGACGCCGGTGTTGACCACGGCGCGCGAACCGAAGCGCCGGTCCCCGAGCCCGCCGAGCGGCCCGGCCAGCGTCGCGGCGATGGCGCCGGGCAGCAGGTAGAACCCGATCTCGGTGGCGCTGGCCCGGAATCCGTAGCCGTCGCCGCGCTCGTCGAGCAGTTGCGGAACGAGGTAGACCGCCATCGTGGTGCCGAGGCAGATCACGAAGGTCAGCACGCACGCCTTCCATATCGCGGGCCGTGCCAGCATGTTCAGGTCGATCATCGGCGCGGCCGCCCGCCGTTCGACCCGCACCCATCCGGTGACGAAGACGGCCAGCAGTACGACCAGGGCGAGGAGCACCAGTGGCGCCGAGCCGGCTTCGGGCGCCAGCGCGAGGACGAGCATGAGGGTGACCAGCGTGCCGCTCAGGAGCAGCAGGCCGGGCCAGTCGATCCCGGCGTCGTCCGACCGGCCCGGCGGATCGGCCGGCATCAGCCTGTTGACGAGCAGGGTGGACCCGACGACCGCGAGCGTCGGCAGCGCGAACATCCAGTGCCGGGAGAGCTGTTCCGCCACCGGGCCGGCCGACAGCATGCCGACCATCGACCCGCCGACGAAGAGTCCGCTGACCACCCCGATGGCCACCTTGGACTCGCCGGCGGGCAGGTGTTTGCGGACCACGATGAACGACAGGGGCAGCGCGCCGATCATCGCGCCCTGCAACACCTGTCCGACCAGCAGCACGGGCAGGTTCGGCGCCAGGGCGGACACCGTGCCGCCGAGCGAGACCACCGCCATCAGGCGGATCAGGACCTTCTTCCCGCCGTAGCGGTCGCCGAACTTGCCCGCCAGCGGGGTGATGAGCGCGCCGGTGATGAGGAGGACGATGCTGAGCAGTGCTCCCTCGGACTGGCTCATGTCCAGTTCGCGTTCCAGGAGCGGGATCGTCGGTGACACCACCGACTCCAGGGCACCGGTGGACAGTGCCAGTATGCCGAGGGCGCCGACGGCGGCCTTCCCGATGGGGACCGGGGGAGCCAGGGTCGTGGTCATGAGCGTCCTTTCCGTCATGGCCTCAGGAGGGCCGTTGATGGAGCGGTCGAAGGAGCCGTTGCGGAAGCGGTCGGTGGAGCGGTGGAGGGAGCGGTCGAGGGAGTTCCGGTCGTGGCCGGTGCCGCCCGGCTGCCGAGAGCCGGCACGGCCAGGACGACGCAGGCCGCCGCCGCCACCGCGAGGCCCTCGTGCACCTGGCACAGCAGCGCGCCGGCCGCCGCTCCGGCGACGATGAGCGCGACGGCGGCGGTCCGGCGCCGGGCGCCCCGGCCGCGGGCCGCGCCCAGCCGGGAGTCGGCCGCGAGGCCGGTCAGCGTGGAGGTCACGACCACGGTGGTGACGTCCTTGACGGCCAGGTGACGGGCGGTCGCCGCCTGCGCCCCCATGGCCAGGGCGAGTGACGACGCCATGCCCGCGCGGGCGCCGGAGGTGTCGGCGCCGACGACGGCCAGGCCGAGAGCCGTCGCGGTCAGGACCAGTCCGACGCCGCCCAGCAGCGCCGCGCACCGGCTGGTCCAGCCCGGGGCGGCGGTGCGCAGGGCCCGCCCGGCCGTCGCCGCGCCGGCGAGGAAGGAGGCGAGCGCCACGACCGGTCCGAGCACCGGCAGTCCCGTACCGCCGCCCGTGGCCGCCATGCCGAGGATGACCACGTTGCCCGTCATGTTGCCCGCGAACACCTGGTCGAGGCGCAGGTAGCCGACGGCGTCGACGACGCCGGTCGCGAAGGTGAGGGCGAGCATCAGAGCGGGTTGTGTCGCCCGCCGCCGCACGTTCATCGTCCGGCCGCGTAGCCCTGGGCGCCGCGCGGGTTCGCGGCCGCCCGGAGTACGCCGCTGTCCGGATCACGTGTGACGACGGACAGCCGGCCCTGGCTCCAGGGCCCGGAGACGGTCACCTGGTGGCCGCGTGCGCGCAGTTCCTCGACGACCGCCCCGCCCGCGCGCTCCTCGATCACCAGTCCCCCGGGCGTCCAGGTCCGCGGCCAGAACGAACTCGGTACGGCGGTGGTGTGGAAGGCGGGTGCGTCGATCGCCTCCTGCGGGTCCATGCCCAGGGCCAGCGTGCGTACCAGGTAGATCAGTTGCCACTGGTCCTGCTGGTCGCCGCCGGGTGTGCCGAGGGCGGCCACCGGGTTGCCGTCGCGGAGCAGCAGGGTCGGTGTCAGCGTCGTACGCGGCCGTCGGCCCGGGGTCAGACGGGAGGGGGCGGCCGGGTCCAGCCAGGTCATCTGGAGCCGGGTGCCGAGCGCGAAGCCCAGTTCCGGCACGGCGGGCGAGGACTGGAGCCACCCTCCCGACGGTGTGGCGGAGACGATGTTCCCCCAGCGGTCGACGACGTCGATGTGGCAGGTGTCGCCCCGGGTCTCCCCGGTCTGCTGCACGGTGGGTTCACCCACGCCGTCGGCCTGCTGGGCGGTCCCCCGGGTGACGAGCGGCGGGGTGTACGGCGGGACGCCGATGCGGCCGGGCCGGAAGGCGGTGGAGGCGATCGGCCGGATCAGACTCGCGCGCTCCTTGCCGTAGCGGGGGGACAGCAGCCGGCGCAGCACGGCCTCCGCCTCCGCCGGGTCGAGGTGGCCGTAGTACGCCTCCCGGTCGGCCATGGCCAGCTTCAGGGCCTCGGTGAGGGTGTGGACGCCCTCGGCGGTCGACGGGTCGAGCCGCGCGTCGTCGAAGTGGTCCAGCATGGTGAGGGCCTGCAGCAGCACCGGTCCCTGGGACCACAGGCCCGCCTTGGCCACCGTGGTCCCCCTGAAGCGTGCGGTGACCGCGGGTTCCAGGGACGGGTGGAAGTCGGTGAAGTCGGCCGCGGTGATGACTCCGGCGTGGTCGCCGCCCGAGGAGTGCCGGTGCGGCACGGCCGCGAACTCGGCGACGGCCGCCGCCACGAACCCGGTGCGCCAGGCGCGCCGCGCGGCGTCGATCCGGGCGGTCCGCGTCCCGCCGGAAGCCGCCGTGGCCGCCGTGGCCGCCGTGGCCAGCCGGCGCAGGGTGCGGGCGTAGACGGGGTTGACGAGAGTGGCGTACGGCGCGGGGACGCGGCCCTCGGGCATCCACAGCGCGTACGACGTCGGCCAGTGCGTGCGGAAGAGCTCCTCGACCGTGGCCAGGACGCGTGCCAACTGCGGTACGACCGGCACCCCGTGCTCCGCGTAGTCGATGGCGTGGGCCAGGACGTCGGCGAGTTCCCAGGTGCCGAACTCGGCGAGCAGCCAGAGCCAGGAGTCGACGGCGCCCGGGACGGCGGCGGCGAGCGCTCCCGCGCCCGGGACGTGGTCGAGCCCCTCGGCCCGGAAGTGCTCGATCGTGGCTCCGCGCGGCGCGTGTCCCTGGCCCGCCAGCACCCGCGGCGACGGGTCCGCGGCGGTCGCGAGCACGGCGACGAGGTCACCGCCTGGGCCGTTGAGGTGGGGTTCGGCGACGTGCAGCACGAAGCCACCGGCCACGGCGGCGTCGAAGGCGTTGCCGCCCCGCTCCAGTACGGACTGGGCGGTCGCGGTCGCCAGCCAGTGCGTCGACGCGCACATGCCGAAGGAGCCGCGGAGGGTGGGGCGGGTGGTGTGCGCAGGGGCGTCGGACGGTGACGGCGGTCGACCGGCCATGTCAGTCACCTTCCGTTCGGGTGGTGGGCGGCGTGGTGGGCGGCGTGGTCGGCTGCGTGATGGGCGGCATGGTGGGCCGCGTGGTGGGCGGCCAGGACGTCGCCGCCGAAGTCGGTTTCCGGGTCCCGCCACACGGCGTGCGCGTGGTTGACGCCGCGGTGGACGTTGGTCCACTCGATGAGCAGCCGGGGGCCCTGCAGCCGGTAGTAGTGCGGCTCGCCCGGCGCGGTCGGACCCGCCCAGGCGAGGTGTACGGCGTCCAGTGCCGCGGGGTCGTCGTAGCGGGGCAGGGGCGACACCCCGTCCGGGACGCGGCCGAGATAGGCGCCGAGCAGGGAGCGCAGCAACTCCCGCTGCGCCGCGTCGAGTTCCGCGCCCGGCACACCCCTGGGCGCCGGGGTGAGGGCCAGCGCCCGCCGTTCGTCACCGTCGAGTGCGGTGGACGGCTGCTCGGCGCGGTCCGGGGTGTGGGTGCCGGGGCGCCAGAGTTCGCCGCGTCTGATCACGCGGTCGCCTAGGCGGGCGCTGTTGCCCGCCACGATGTCGTTCGGGGCGCGGGGCAGCAGGACCGCGCGGGCGGCGGCCTCGGGGCGCAGGGAACGGACCAGTTCGCGCGCCAGGTCCTCGGCCGTCCCCAGCGGGCGCAGCGTCGAGCCGCCCAGCAGGGGCGAGGCGGCGGGGTCGGCGCCCAGGAAGCAGGGGGTGGTGGCGACGACGCGCCCGTCCACGACGAGGTTGTTGAGCGAGACGTGGTGGCCGCCGAACCGCCAGCCCCACGGCCGCGGCCCGCCGGGCTCGCCGAAGACGCGCAGGTAGTACATGCCGGGGTCGCGGGTCCGCTCCCGGCCCCAGTTCACCGAGAAGCCCTCGACGTGGTCGAGCACGTTCTCCAGGCCGAGCACGGTGGCGACGGTGACGTATCCGGCCTCGGACAGCCCGCTGGCGACCAGTCGCATGGCCAGGCGCTGCTGGGCCGGGCGCTGCTGGTGGAGGGTCAGGCCGCCGTGGTCCGTGGGCGTGTAGTACCAGCGGGTGCGTTCGTCCTCGGCCTCGCCCGGGGTGCCCGGGGCCGGTGCCGGTCCGACCGCGGCCCCGCGCCGCCCGTCGTCCAGGGAGTCCAGGCAGTCCAGGGAGTCCAGCCACGCCCGGGCGGCCTCGGCCATCCGGTCCGCGACCTCGCGGGCGGCGTCAGCCATGTCCGTTGACCCCGAGGAACTCGCGCACCCGGTGGGCGACCGTGTCCGCGAACTCCACCGCGATCCCGTGGCGTCCGCCCTCGATCGGGCGCAGCTCGGCGTTCGGGATGCGTCGTTCCATCAGGAGGGCGCCTTCGTAGGGCGCCAGCCGGTCCTGCGTGCCGTGCACGATCAGGGTGGGTGCGGTGATCTCCCCGAGGCCTTCCCGTATCTCGTGCCGGCGGGCGGCGTCGTGGCGGCGGACGCTCTGCTCGGGGGTGCGGCGGGTGAGCGTCCGGGCCGGCCGGGCACGCTGCTCGGCCTGGCCCTCGGGCGTGAAGAAGAAGTCCGCGGCCGCCTTCTGCCGGTCCTCGTGGGACATCTCCAGGAGTTCGTCGATCGCCGCGCTGCCCATCGCGTAGCTCGGCGTGGTGGCGACCAGGACGAGGGACGCCACCCGTTCGGGGTGCCGGCGTGCGGCGTGCTGGGCGACGGCGCCGCCGAAGGAGGTGCCCAGCAGGTGCGCCCGCGCGAGCCCCAGCGCGTCGAGCAGGGCGACGAGGTCGTCGGCGAGGACCTCGGGCGTGTAGGGGACCGGCGGGTTCACGGTGATCCCGGAGTCGCGCTGGTCGTACGAGATCGCCCTGATCCCCGTGCCGAGCCCCGCGCGGAGCGTGGCGAACTGGGTGCGGTCGCTCTCCCCGCCGTGGACGAGCAGGAGCGGCACGCCGTCGCCGCTGTCGAGAAACCCGACGTCGAGTTCGCCCGCTCGTACGGTCTCTTGCCGGTGCTTGGTCATCACTGACCTCCATTGGGTAGAGTCATCTTATTTGAGATTCTTCTATCACTTCATGGGCCGCCTGAAGGAAGGCTCCAACGCGGGTGCGGTGGTGCCTGACGACGAGGTCCAGAGTGGGCGGACGGCTGTGCGCCGGGCGTCATACCCGGGAGCCGATGTGGAGTGATACCGGGGTAGGGGGTGGGGCGGTCAGCCCGCGCGCACCCACCCGCGCAGCGCGCCGCAGTACGCCTCGGTCAGCCGGGCGATGACCTCACGGCGGGACAGACCCGTCTCGCGCAGCAGGTCCTGGATCTCCCGGGGGTCGAAGATCATGTTGCTGAGGAACAGGGCGTGTTCGAGCATCCCGTCCGGCACGCCGATGTCGTCGAGCAGTCCGCGTACGGGCTCGCTCCAGGCGTCCCGCAGCGCGACGATGATCTCGTTGCCGTCGTGCAGCCGCTCCAGGTAGCCCCGGCGGGACCGCAGCTGCACCAGCGCCGGGCCGTGCTCGGCGAGCAGGTCCACCCACTTGTCCACGAGGGCGTCGAACAGGGGCCGCCCCTGCGCGGCACAGGCGAGGCTGAAGTCGCGCAGCTGCTCGACGACGCTGAGCACATAGGCCGCCAGCACGTCGTCCACCGAGGAGTAGTAGCGGTACGCGGTGGCCGGACCGATCTCCGCGCGGGACGCGACCGCCTGCATGGTCAGCCGGTCGGGCGCCTCCCGGGCCAGCTCGCCGACGGCCTGGAGGAGGCGGCGGTGGTTGCGCCGGGTGTCGCTGCGCGGCTTGCGCCGCCCGCGCGGGGCGGCCTGCTGATCGGTCACGGGCGTCCTCCGCCTCACAGAAGTGCAGGCAAAGGGTATCGCCTTGGGGTGGCGGCCCCGGCCGAGGTGCCGTGCGGGGCCCTCAGGAGCGCGCCTCGCCGAAGTAGCGGACGAGCCGTTCCAGCCCGACCCACAGGTCGTCCTCGGAGGCCGCGAACGAGATCCGCAGGTGCCCCTCGCCCGAGGGCCCGTATTCGGCACCGGCCCGGACGAGCACCTGGCGCGCGGCGAGTTCGCGCGCGACCACCTCCGAGGGCAGGCCCGAGTCGTAGCGCAGGAACCCGTAGAAGGCCCCCTCCGGCGGCACCAGGTGCAGACCGGGCACGCCGGACAGCCGCCCGACGACCAGGTCGCGGCGCTGCCGGTACCGGTCGGCCATCGCCTCGACGACGCCGTCCGGCAGTTCCAGGGCGGCCAGGGCGGCGTGCTGGACCGCCGTGTTCAGCGAGCCGTTCCAGGTCCGGTGCACCTGGGCCGCCGCGTCCAGCACCGCCCGCGGCCCGGTCGCGTACCCCACCCGCCAGCCGGTCATCGCGTACGTCTTGGAGAACGTCTGCACGTACACCGTCCGGTCGCGCAGCGACTCGATCTCCAGCGCCGAGACCGGTTCGTGGCCCGGGTGGGTCAGCCGGTGGTACGCCTCGTCGCTGACGACCAGGACGTCGGTGCCGTCGAGGAGCTTGCCGAGCGCCTCGAGTTCCTCCCCGCGGTGCACGATGCCGGTCGGGTTCGACGGGTTCGAGAAGATCATCATCGCGGCGCCGGGGAGCGCGGCGGCCAGTGCGTCGAGGTCCCAGTGCAGGTCCGGGGCGAGCGGGACGAAGTCCACGGTGCCGCCGGCGAGGACGACCAGGTCGGCGTAGAGCGAGTAGGCGGGCTCCGGGACCACCACCCGGTCGCCGGGGCCGATCGTCGCGAGCACCACCGCCGCCAGCGCGGCGGTGGCGCCGTGGGTGACCAGGACGTCGTCCGCGTCCCACGCCCGGCCGGGACGCTCCGGCAGTCCCGCCGCGAGCGCGGCGCGCAGCTCCCGCAGGCCCCGCTGGTCGGCGTAGTGGGTGTGCCCCTCGCGCAGGGCGGACACCGCGGCCTGGACCACCGTCGGCGGGGTCGGGAAGTCCGGCTCCCCCATGGCCAGGGAGACGGCCCCCGGCGGGGCCGGAGCGAGGGCCGGGCGGCGCGAGAGGCGGCGCAGTTCCGCGATCCGGGCGGCGGGCGACGCGGCGGTCATCGGGCCACCACCGCGCGGTCGGGGCGGGCGGCGAGGATGCGCCCGCGCAGCGCGTCCTCCTTCTCGGCGATCCCGTCGACCGCGGCCACGACCTCCGCCACCCGCCGCCGGGGAACGACGACGACGCCGTCGGCGTCACCGACGAGCACGTCACCCGGCGCCACGACCATGCCGCCGACCGCCACCGGGCATCCGACGGCGCCGGGCCCGTCCTTGAAGGGCCCGGCGGGGGTGATCGCCCGGGCGTAGACGGCCAGCCCCATCCCGGACAGTGCCTGTACGTCACGGACCGCGCCGTCGACCACGGCGCCGGTGACACCGGTGTTCACCATGATCTCGCCGATGAGGTCGCCGACCAGCGCGCGGGTCGTGTCCCCGTGGCCGTTGACGACCAGGACGTCGCCCGGCCCGGCCTCGTCGAGCGCCCGGTGGACGGCGAGGTTGTCGCCGGAGCGCACGTCCACCGTGAGGGCGTTCCCCAGGAGGACGGCGCGCCCGGTGAGCAGCCGGATGCCGCCGTCCATGACGGTCATCCGCTCCAGCGCGTCGCCGACGTGGGCGGCCGGCACCTCCCCCAGTCGGCGCGTGTCGGCCGCGGCAGCGCGGTCCCAGCTCGGAGCGACGGACACGCCGTCCGTCGCCGCAGCAATGAACATGATGACACTCCATTCCCCTGATGCTGATCCACCTCTTAAATGAGGTAGCTCTCTCACATAAGGGGGACCATAGCCGCCCCGACGCCCGGCCACAATGGTCGGCGCCGTCGGAGTGTGCTCTGGTCGTCGATCCCGGCGCCCCCCGAGACGGGGGACCTACTGCTCGTCGGTGAACTTCGGGTCCTCGGCCTGGTTGTAGATCTCCCGGCCCGACGCGTCGTAGGCGTGGACGTAGGGGCTCGGGCCCGTGTAGCGCGGGCCGGGGGGCGTGTCCGGGGAGAGCGCGGCCCCGTAGACGAACGCGCCGTCGGCCATGCGGGCGGGGTACTGCTTCGGGTCCTCCCCGTAGCTGATGGTGATCCTGGCGACGTCGGACGAGTAGTGCCCGGCGCCCAGCGTGAGGTACTTCCCCTCCCCGGCGGGCACGAGCATGGAGTCGAAGTACTCGACGATCCGGCCGGTGCCCCACAGGCGGTCGTTGATGAAGGTGGGCGGGGAGTCCTGGCTGGTGCCCTTGTCGCCCTTCGACTGGCACTGCACGTACTGGCCGGCGGAGTCGACGGCGACGACCACGCCGTCCCAGTCCTCGGTGGCGAGGGGCGTACGGACCGCGACGGCGGCGTGGTACCTCGACGCGTCCGCCCCGAGGCAGGAGGAGAGGATCCGGGTGGCGGTACCGGCGTCGATCGGGGTCGTGGTCGCGTCGGTGACGGTGAAGCCGGCCTCGGGCGAGGTCCCGCCGGGCGAGGTCCCTCCGGGCGAGGACGACGCGCTCGGACTCGGTGCCGGAGTGGAGTTGGCCGGGCCCGTGCCGCCGTGCGCGGGGTCGGCGGCACTCGGTCCGGTGCTCCCCGATCCGCCGAGGACGACCACGGCCGCGACGCTCACCGCCGTCACGCCGGTGGCGACACCGAGCGGCACACCCCACCGGAGTCCCCATCTGCGCGGCGACGGGGCCCCGTTGTTCTCCGGACCGATCTTCATCAGTAGTTCCTCTCGGGTCCGCCGGTGGTTCGGCAGATCACGATCGCAAGGAGCCGCGGGAACGCCCTTCGGGTCGTTCATCGTGCGACCTCCTTCTCGTTGACGGGATTCCTGGAACCGAACGGCGGCGGGGCCGCGGCTGAGCCGAGGTCCGCCCCGAGCCTGCGCCGCGCCCGGTGCAGTCGGGACTTCACGGTTCCCACCGCCACCTTCAGCACCGCCGCGGCCGCCTGCTGGTCGAGGCCCGACCAGACACAGAGTTCGACGACCTCGCGTTCGTGCCGCGGCAGCCGGGCCAGCGCCCGGTGGATCTCGGACATACGGCGCTCGTCGTCGACCAGCCCGGCGACGCGGTCCGCGTGGTCGCCCACCGACTCCTCGTGCTCCTCGTGCGAGACGAGCCGGTGCAGCAGCGCCTCGGCCCGTCTCAACCGCCGCCTGGTGTTCGACAACTGGCCGTTGGCGATGCCCAGCAGCCACGGCAGCGCCGAGTCGCGGTCGAGCACCGTCTGTGACCGCCGCCGCCAGGCGTGCAGGAACACCGCGGACGTGAGGTCCTCGGCCTCGGACCAGTCGGCCGTCCGCCGGAAGAGATGGTTGTAGACGGCCTTCCCGTGACGGTCGAAGATCCGGCCGAAGGCCTCGCGATCGCCGTCGACGGCCCTCGCCCACAGCTCCCGGTCGGACGCCCCGCCGACCGGTACGGCGGGACCGGCGTCGTTCAGTTCCATACCCTGTCCGTGTCCGGCAGCCGGCCGAAGGTTCCCGGCGACCCGGGTCTCCGTCTCCCGGGTCGCCGTCTCCCGGGTCTCGGTCTCCCGGGTCTCCGTCTCCTGGGTCGCCGTCTCCCGGGCCGGCGAACGGAGTCGACGCGGCCCGCAGCCCCACGGACCTGCCTGCGGCTCCTATCCTGCATCGATCGAACTCAGGTCGGAACGAACAGACCCCGGATCGCTGAGACCGCCGAACGGGCGGGACGGATCCCGGCGGTCGATCGAGGGGGAACCGAATGCTGGAGGTACTGGGACTCGGGCCGGCCGAGGAGGCCGTCTACAGTGCGCTTCTGGCCCGCCCCACGGCCTCCGCGCAGGATCTCGCGCGGCAGACCGGGCTGGAGCAGGCAGAGAGCACCCGCATCCTGCTCGACCTGACGGCACGTGGCCTGGTCGCGCCGGTCACCGAGGCCGAGAGCGGGACCTGCGAACCGTCCGGCTGCGCGGCCGGACACCCGTCCGAACGCTACCGGCTCACGCCTCCCTCGGTGGCCCTGGCCCCGTTCCTCGTCGAGCAACGCAACGCGCTGCACCGGGCCGAGGCCGCGTATTCGATGCTGACGGAGCAGTACCGCAGTACGGCGGCGCATGCCGCGGGCAGCGTCGTGGAGGTGGTCGTCGGCGTGGAGCAGGTCGCGCACCGGTTCCACCAACTGCAGCGGGGCGCCCAGCAGGAGTTGCTCGTCCTTCTCAAGGGCGCGCCCACCGCGGTGCCTCGCGAGGACGCCGACCCGTCGGAGAGCTCCGCACTGGACCGCGACGTCGACTTCCGCGTCGTGGCCGCCAAGGACTACCTGGACGACCTCGACGTGGCAAGGGACCTGCGGGGGGCCATCTCGGCGGGCCTCCGGCTTCGCGTGATCGACTCGTTGCCGCTGAAGATGGTCGTGTCGGACCGGGACCGTGCCATGGTGCCACTGGACGTGGCGGACTCCGACGGCGAGCCGAGCGCCATCGTGGTGCACCGCAGCGGGTTGCTGACGGCGCTGGTTCATCTCTTCGAGAGGGAATGGGTCCACGCCAGGCCGCTGTACGCGACGCCCACGGGTGTGCGCGTCGAGGCGGCAGCCGATCCGCAGCCGACCCAGGGCGAACTGGAGGTCCTCTCGCTGCTCCTGGCAGGGATCTCGGACCGTCGCGCCGCCTCTCAACTCGGCCTCTCCATACGCACCGTGGAGCGTCGGACACGCCGTCTGATGGATCTCGCGGGAGCGGACTCCCGCCTCCAACTCGGCTGGCACGCGGCACGCGCGGGCTGGCTCTGAAGTCCGCGTGACGGGTATCCGCCATGCGGCGAACCCGCCACGCTCGGCGCCCCTGCGACGTCCACGTGTCTGCCAGGCTGCGGCGCAGCACAGCCTGTCCACGGGATCAGATGGGGAGATTCATGCGTTCCATAACGCGTATGGCCTGGGGAGCGGCGAGCGCCGCCGCCCTGGCCGTCACCGCGGTGACACCTTCCGGGGCAGCGGACGCGCCGCCCGACGGTACCTCGGACCAACGCCCCCTCGTCGGCAGCGAGGCCGCCGCGAAGGACGGCAAGCGCACCACGGTCACCCTCGTCACCGGTGACAAGGTGATGGTGATCACGGACTCCTCGGGCCGCAGCTCGGCGGCCGTGCTGCCCCGCGAGGACGGCACCCGGCCGATGTTCCAGACCCGGCAGCTGGGCGAGGACCTCTACGTCTACCCCGAGTCCGCCTCCGGGGCGATCGCCGAGGGCAAGGTCGACGAACAGCTGTTCAACGTCACGGGCCTCATCCGCCAGGGCTACGACGACGCACACACCGACTCGCTGCCGCTCATCGCCACCTACGACGAGCGGGTGAACGTCGCCGACGGCGCACCGGCGGCCCCTCGCGGTTCCGAACGGGGCCTGAGCCTTCCCGCGGTGGACGGCGTCGCGCTGAAGGCGGACAAGGACACGGCGGCCGGCTTCTGGCAGGACATCAGCAACCCCCGCTCACGTTCCGGTTCCGCGCTCGAGAAGCTGTGGCTGGACGGCAAGGTCGAGGCCACGCTGGACCGGTCCACCGCCCAGGTGCACGCGCCGGAGGCATGGGCGGCCGGCTACGACGGCGAGGGCACCAAGGTCGCCGTGCTGGACACGGGCGTCGACGCCGAACACCCGGACCTGGTGAAGCAGATCGCGGCGACCAAGAACTTCACGGACGCGGCGAGCACGAACGACCTGGTGGGCCACGGCACCCACACCGCCTCGACGGCCGGCGGGACCGGAGCGGCCAGCGACGGCCGCAACAGGGGGGTCGCACCCGGGGCTTCCCTGCTCGTCGGCAAGGTCCTCAACGACCAGGGCTACGGCCTGGATTCCTGGATCATCGCGGGTATGCAGTGGGCCGTGGACCAGAAGGCCGACGTCGTCTCCATGAGTCTGGGCAACCCCGCGGTGGGCGACTGCACCGACCCGGTGGCCCAGGCCACCGCGCAGCTCGCGCGGAACAAGCACACGCTGTTCGTCGTCGCCGCCGGCAACACGGGGCCGAAGAGCGAGACCGTCTCGTCCCCCGGCTGCGTGCCGGGCGTACTGACGGTCGGCGCCGTCGACCGCGACGACACCACCGCGTCCTTCTCCAGCCGCGGTCCCGTGGCCGTCACCCACACCCTCAAGCCCGAGATCGCCGCCCCCGGCGTCGACATCTCGGCGGCCAGCGCGGGCGGTCGCGGCGTCTACGCCTACCGGACCATGTCCGGCACCTCCATGGCCACCCCGCACGTCGCGGGCGCCGCCGCCGTCGTCCGCCAGGCCCACCCGGACTGGACCGCGCAGCAGATCAAGGCCGCCCTGGTCGCGTCCGCCCGCACCGGCGGCAAGGTCGCCGGCGCCGACGAGACCGGCGCCGGAGTCCTCGACGTGTTCGGCGCGGTGAACCAGGAGGTGCTCTCCGCGCCCGCCGTCCAGGCCGGCAGCTACAACTGGCCGCAGGACACCTCGGACCGCACCACCGTGAAGGTGCCCTTCACCAACACCGGCGACCGTGACATCACCCTGAAGCTGAAGGTCAGCGGCGTGCACGGCAACGACGGCAGCGATGTCCGCTCCGGTGTGATCAGGCCGGCGAACGGCAAGGTGAGAGTCCCCGCCGGGGCCACCGTCGAAGTGCCGCTCCGGATCGACCCCACCGCCCGCCTCAAGGACGCCCAGTACGGCGCGGTCACCGGCCGGATCATGGCCACCGGCCGCGGAGTGCACGTCTCCGTGCCCGTCACGCTCTACGTCCAGCCGGAGACGGTCACCCTCCGGGTCAAGGTCGTCGACCGCGACGGCGAACCCGCGGCAGGCCCTTCCTCCCTGGACCTGGTCAGCCTCGACGCCGACACGGGCGAGCGCCGGAGCAACTCGGGGGCGACCGACCAGACGTACCGCGTCCGCCCGGGCGACTACAGCCTCAGCGCCTTCGTGGCGTCGTACGACGCGGACAACGCACCCGAATCGGTCAGCTACCTGGCCAAGCCGCAGCTGCGGATCACCGACGACACCACCGTCGTCCTCGACGCCCGCGAGGCGCACCGGCTGAGCCTGCGCACCGACCGTCCCTCGACGGTGGAGAACACCACGTTCAGCTACGCCCGCACGTGGGACGACACCTGGCAGCTCTCGGGATCGATCACGGCGGACGAGTCCGTCCACGAGTTCTACGCGGACGTCGACGGACGAGCGAAGGACGGCACCTTCGAGTTCCGGCCCACCTGGCGTGCGGCCGGCTCCGGGGACGGCTCGCCGTACGTCTACAACCTGTCGTTCCCGACCGCGGGCCCGCTCGGCTCCGACCGGGTCTACCGGCCGAAGGACTCCCGGCTGGCCCAGGTCCGCGAGACGTGGAAGGCCATGGGCAAGGAGGGCGACTACCTCGACGCCATGTTCCTGCGGCCCTCCGGGAGCCCCGCCTCCCACATCCCCGTCAGCCCGTACGGCGAGATCCACGTGCCCACCACCCGGACCGCCTACTACACCACCGGCGACGACGCCTGGCTGCACGGCGCGATGACCAGCTTCCCGTTCGCCGCATTCATGAGCGACCAGCCGCGCACCTACCGGGCCGGACAGCGGAGCAGCGAGGAGTGGTACGGCGGCCCGATGAGCCCGGTCGCCCCCCGGGACGACGCGGGCAAGCCGGTGCTGGCCGCCGAACGGCAGGGCGACATGATCGGCATCCAGACGGCGCTCTGGGCCGACGGATCCGACGCCCACTGGTCCTTCGGCGGATCGTTCGGCGACCTCGGCAACCTGACTCTGAAGCGCAACGGCGAGCAGATCGCCACCAGCGCCTGGCCCTACGACGCGTTCAAGGTGCCGGACGAGGACTCCGCGTACGAGCTCACGCAGCGCCTGCAGAAGATCGCGTCCTCGGACAGGAACTGGCTGCGCTCCACGGCCGTCGCCACCACGTGGAGCTTCCGCTCCCACCGAGAGCCCGACGTCTACTCGCGCGGACTGCCGATCCTCTTCCCGAGGTACGACGTGCCGGTGGACGGCATGAACACCCTGCCGGCCAAGAGCGGCATCGAGATCGGCCTGTCGGTCGAGGGCCACGCCGGATACACCCCGGGCGCGATCAGGGCCGCCTCGCTGTCCTACTCCTACGACGGCGGCGACACCTGGACCAAGGCGCCGACCGAGCAGCGAAACGGCAGGTGGACGGCCGTCCTCGACCACACCGGCGCCACCGGCAAGCAGGTCATGACCAAGGCCGCCCTCACCGACGCCAACGGCAACGCGGTCACCCAGACCATCACCCGCGCCTACGACGTCCGGTAACCTCACCCACCCAGTCCGGCCGGACGGTCTCCCGCAAGGGGTTGCCGCCCGGCCGGACGCATACCCTCGGCTGCGCGGCGGTGGCACGTGAGCGGTCCCGGGTGGCAGCGATTCCCGAATCACCCGGTTGGACGCACTTCGGTGCGGTACGGCCAGCCTCCCTCCGGCATGTCCAGCAGATTGGATGATCGAGGCCGCCCGTCTGTCGCGACAGGCGGCATTCGCCCGTCCGATCACACCGCCACTGGAGGATGCCCGCATGTTCCGTTCGTTGCGTGCGGCGCCGGTCCCCGCGGGGAGCCGTGCGGACCCGGACGACGGCATTTCGATCCGCACGCCCCCCACGCGTGCTGTCGCACTGGTGACGGTCGCGGCGACGGTGGTGACGGTCGTCCTGGGCGCGGTGACCGAGACCGCCGTGCTGCTGATCGGGCTGCTGGTGTTCCTCCCGGCGTTCGCCTCCGCGCTGTGCACCCCACGTCAGACGGCGCTCGTCTCCGCCTGGGTGAGCGTCGTCGTCATCGTGCCCGTGGCCCTGTCCACCGAGCAGCTCGCCGACCGGGTGACCCTGGCCCTGTTCGCCCTCGGCTTCGGCGCGCTGGCCGTCTACGGATCCTGGCTGCGCATCACGCGCGAGGGGGCACTGGTGCGTCTGCGGTCGACCGCCGCCGCGATGCAGCGGCAGATCCTGCGTCCGCTGCCGCTGCTCACCGACGACGTGCTGGTGGACGGCGTGTACGAGCCGGTGCAGCAGGACAAGCTCGTCGGGGGCGACATCTACGACGTGGCGGCCACCCCCTGGGGCACCCGGGTCCTGATCGGCGACGTCCAGGGCAAGGGGCTGCCGGCCATCGGCATGGCCATCGACGTGGTCGGCGCCTTCCGTGAGGCCGCCCACCGCGAACCCACGGTCACCGCGCTCGTGGACTCGCTCGAGGCGGCGGTGGTCCGCCACAACGGTTACGCGGAACAGCGCGGTGACCCGGAACGGTTCGTCACCGCCGTCGTCCTGGGCGTGGACGCCGGTACCGAGACCCAGCTCGTCACCTGCGGCCACATCCCGCCCTACCTGCTGCACGACGGGACCGTCACCGCCGTGGGCGCGGGGACGGAGCATGCGCCGCTCGGCCTGGCAGACCTCGTCGACGAGCCGCGCACGGTCTCCTGGTTCCCCTTCCCCGCCGGGGCGACGCTGCTGCTGTGCACCGACGGTCTCACCGAGGCCCGCTCCCCCACAGGCGCCTTCTACCCGCTGGAGACACGCCTCGACGGCCACGTCGACATCACCGCGGGCCGGCTCACCGACGCACTCGTCGACGATGTCCATGCTTTCACCGAGGGCGCGCAGCAGGACGACTTGGCGGTACTGGCCGTACGCCGCTCACCGCACCGCATGCCGTCACCGTCCGTCGGGAAGGTCAGCGCCGCAGGGTGAGGACTCCCGGCCGCCACGGCAGCGAGTTGTAGTCCCCGCCCGCGTTCGGGGGACGCCCATCGCCTCGACGATCACGAGGTACTGGTTCTGGCCCTGAACCTTGTATACCTGTACGCCTTCGAACAGGTGCGCCAAGCGATGATCGACCACATCAACGGGGGAGCGCGGCGGGACTCCAACCTGCAACGCAGCGGCAACGACTGGACCTGGGCCAAGACCCAGGCCATGTACAACATGGTGCGTGATGGTGCGTGACTTCAAGCAGCGCGGCGTGCCGATCGACTGCGTCGGCTTCCAGTCGCACTTCAACAGCGGCAGCCCCTACAACAGCAACTTCCGCACCACCCTGCAGAACTGCGCCGCCCTCGGCGTCGACGTGGCCGTCACCGAACTCGACATCCAGGGCGCCCCGGCCTCGACCTACGCCGACGTGACCAACGACTGCCTGGCCGTCCCACGCTGCCTCGGCATCACCGTCTGAGGTGTGCGCGACGGCGACTCCTCGGAGCCCCCCGCGGACGGGGGACAGATCAAGGGCGTCGGTTCGGGCCGCTGCCTCGACGCCGTCGGAGCCGGCACCGCCAACGGAACCCTGATCCAGCTCTACTCCTGCTCGAACGGCGCCAACCAACACTGGACCCGCACCTGACGGGACGGCGCCGACGATCCCCGGGGTCGCCGCCGCGGCCATGGGCTCATCGGCGCTCGTCGGCGCTCATCGACTCGTGGTCGTCATTCGTATCGCAGGCGCAGTGACTCCCGTTCGGCCTCCTCGATCTGGTCCAGGGTCAGGCCGGGCAGGTTCAGCTGCGCCAGGGCCACCTCGGCGCTGGACGGCTGGGCGTCGGCGGACGCCCACCGTTCCGGTCGCCAGGCGTCGGCGCGCATCAGTGACTTCGGACAGTGCGGATAGACTTGCTCGACCCGCACCACCAGCACGGTGACCGGCGGCTTTCCTACGGGAGTGAGGCGGGCGAGCAGTTCCGGGCGTGCCGAAACACAGGCGAGTCCGTTGACCCGCAGTGTGGTCGGGCGCCCGGGGACGAGGAAGAGCAGCCCAAGGCGCCCGGTCTCCAGCACGTTGCGCATGGCGTCGAGCCGTTTGTTGCCGGTCGCGTCGGGGATCACCAGGGTCTGCTCGTCCAGCACCGAGACGAACCCGGCCGGGCCGCCACGTGGCGTCACGTCGGCCCGGCCCTCGCGGTCCGCACTGCCGATGAACACCAGTGAGGAGCAGCCGATCAGTGCCCGGGTCTCCTCGGTCAGGCGGTCGGTCTCCTTGCGCAGCGCGTTCGGGTTCGGCTGCGGGTAGAGCTCACGCAGCTGGTCCGGGCCGGTGAGGGCGTCCGCCCGGAGGAAGTCGAAGAGCGAGCCGGCGGCAGCGTCGTCCGGGCGGTCTTCGACGGCCCGCGCGATGAGGTCGTGGATCAGGTACTCCCCCGGTCCGCGGTTCTCCTTGAGGCGGGCGAGATCGCCGGGGCCGAACCAGTCGTAGGCGGAGTGCTTGGACCATTCCAGCCTCGGGTGGTCCAGGTCGCCGTCCACCTCGACCAGGTAGTCGGCCTCGTGGCGCAGGCCGCCGCCGTCGTCCCCCGTCCAGGTCGTGGTGCCGAGGAACCGCCGCACGTGGGTCAGGCGCCAGCCGGTCTCCTCCTCGACTTCACGTGCGAGTGCCTCCAGAAGCGTTTCGCCCTCCTCGACATGACCGCCCACGATGTCCCAGGCCCCGGGGAACAGGCGACGGTCCCGGCTCCGCTTCTGCGCAAAGGCGTGACCCTTCCGATTGAGGATGACAGCGCCGACGGTCCAGACCTCGTCCGCACCGGGGCTGGGCACCTCAACATCATCATTGACCGTGAACGACCGTTCGTGAGCGAGCATGACCGATAGCGTAGAGCCGCGACGGACCGCACCACCCGATCCACGAACCGGCGACTGGGGAACGACACCATGAGATGGGACAACCACCGCGTCGTCATCACGGCCGCCGGCCGGGACTTCGGACGAACCCTGGCCATCCGCCTCGCGGACCTCGGCGCCGAGGTCTTCCTCTCGGCACGCCAACTCGCCGCCGCCCAACGGGTCCGCGACGAGATCCGCGACCGCGGACACCAGCGGGTGCACGCCTTCGCCTGCGACCTGACCGATCCCGCCTCGATCCGCGACTTCGCCTCCGGCGTCGCGGAACACACCGACCGCGTCGACGTACTCGTCAACAACGGCTCCCGCTACCTCACGGGTCCGGACCTGCTGTCGGCAACCGACGCCGACGTCGTCGACACCATCGCCTCCGGCGCCACCGGCACGGTCCTGACCACGAGGAGCTTCCTCCCCCTCCTGCGCAACTCGGACACACCCGACGTCGTGACGATGGTCTCCGCCTGCGGAGCACCGGGCCACCACCGCTCGGACGCGCACGACGCCTTCTACGCGGCCAAGAGCGCCCAGGCAGGGTTCACCGAGATCCTCTCCAAGCGCCTGCGCTCCCAAGGAGTCCGGGTGATCTCGCTCTACCCGCCCGACTTCGACAACGCCGACCCGCTCTCCGCGGAGTGGGAGACGACTTCGCGCGGAGCCGAGGACGCCCTCACCGCGCAGTCGCTCGTGGAGTGCGTCCTCTTCGCCGTCGCCCAACCTCGGGACTGCTTCATCAAGGCATTCCAATTCGAACAGCTCTGACCGACCTTCGCGAGCGAGGCGCCGGGCACGGAGCTACGCGCTCCGAGCACCGAGCAGTACGTACGCTGCTGCGCGTCACGGATGGCCTCAATGGCGAGTTCCTGCTTGCTCCGCCCCTCCCGGCGAGCCCGCTCGGTGAGCTTCGCGTCGAGGTCGTCGGGAAGTCGAGGTGTCATCGATTCCGCCGGTCAGGCACCCTTGCCCGCAGGCTCCAGGATCGCCACGCACTCCACATGATGGGTCATCGGAAACAGATCGAACACCCGCAGCATCCGCACCCGGTACCCCCCGTCCCGGAAGTACCCCAGGTCCCGGGCCAGCGCCGCCGGGTCGCACGCCACGTAGGCGATGCGTCGCGCCCCCAGGGACGCGAGGTGCTGGACCGTCTTGCGGCCCGCCCCCGCGCGGGGCGGGTCCAGGACGATCAGGTCGACCTCGTCGATGCCCGTGCGGGGGAGGACGGACTCGACCTTGCCCTGCTCGATGCGGACGCGGTCGAAGGCGGCGAGGTTGTGGCGGGCGTCCTCGACGGCGCGCTTGCCCGACTCGATGCCGAGGACCGCTCCCTGGTCCCCGACGCGGTCGGCCAGGGCGCCGGCGAAGAGGCCGACGCCGCAGTAGAGGTCCAGGGCCATGTCGCCCTTGCGGGGCAGCAGGCCCTGCATGACCGCGGTCACCAGGGTGTCGGCGGCCTTCGGGTGGACCTGCCAGAAGCCGCCGGAGCCGACGCGGTAGGTGCGGTCGTCGGCGCGCTCGCGGACGAAGGGGCGGCCGTGGACGCGGTGGACGCCGCCGTCCTTCTCGCCGACGCGCATGACCGAGACCGGGCGGTCCAGCTCGACGATGGGGAGGCGGGCGCCGGGGCGCGGGGTCAGGATGACCTGGCGGTCCTGGGAGCCCGTCGCCGCGATCGCCTCGATGGACGCCATGCCGGGCCAGTCACGCGCCTCGATGCCCAGCTCGCTGACGCCCTCCGCCGCGATCATGCAGTGGTCGATCGGCTCGACCTCGTGGGAGCGGTGGCGGCGCAGACCGGCGCGACCGTCGGCGTCCACCGCGTACTGCACCCGCGTGCGCCACGACGGGACCTGGCCGGCGGGCAGCTTGTCGCCCTCGGCCGGCATCACCGTGCCGTCCCAGCCGGCCTCCTCCGGAGTGAGGCCCGCCAGGCGCTGCAGCTGCTCGGCGACGACCTCGCCCTTCAGACGGCGCTGGGCGCCCGGCTTGGCGTGCTGCCAGTCGCAGCCGCCGCAGCGGCCGGGGCCGGCGAAGGGGCAGGGGGCCTCGATGCGGTCCTTGGAGGGGTCCAGGATCTCGACCGCGTCCGCCCGCAGGAAGCGGGCACCCTCCTCGCCCTCCGTCACCCGGGCCACGACCCGCTCGCCCGGCAGCGTGTGCCGGACGAACAGCACCTGGCCCTCGGACGTGCGGGCGATGCAGTGGCCGCCGTGGGCGACGGGGCCGACCTCGACCTCGTACTCCTCGCCCACCAGCGAGACCGCCTGGGGGGCCGGCTGCCCGCCCGCTCGCGACTCCGCCTGCGACTTCTTCGGTTCTGCCTGCATGGCGGGGTGACTCCAGAGAACGGGGGCGACAAAGGACAACAGCCGACCAGTCTACGTGGACGAGGAGGAGTCCTTCGGACGGTCCTGGTGGGGGTGCTGGGCCGGTCCGCGCCGCACCGCACCCGGCGCGCTCCAGTCCTGGCGCTTGCGGGCCCGGCGCCTGGCGGCCTCGGAGGACTCCAGCTGGTAGGGGACGGAGGTGACCATGACGCCGGGGGTGAACAGCAGGCGGCCCTTGAGGCGCAGGGCGCTCTGGTTGTGCAGCAGGTGCTCGTACCAGTGGCCGACCACGTACTCGGGTATGATCACCGCGACCGCGTCGCGCGGGGACTCCTTGCGCAGGCTCTTGACGTACTCGATGACCGGCCGCGTGATCTCGCGGTACGGCGAGTCCAGGACCTTCAGCGGTACGGCGATGCCCCGGCGCTCCCACTCCTCGCGCAGCGCCTTCGTCTCGGCCGGGTCGACGTTGACGCTGAGCGCCTCCAGGCTGTCGGAGCGCATGAGCTTGGCGTAGGCGAGGGCACGGAGCGTGGGGCGGTGGATCTTGGAGATCAGGACCACCGAGTGGACGCGTGAGGGGCGCACCATGTCGTCGCTCTGTGCCTCCTCGGGGTCCTCCGGGGCCGCGATCTCCTCGGCGACCCGGTCGTAGTGCTTGCGGATCGCCGTCATCGTCGCGAAGAAGATGCACATGCCGAGCAGCGCGACCCAGGCGCCGTGCGTGAACTTGGTCGCCAGGACCACCACCAGGACGAGGCCGGTGAAGAAGGCGCCGAAGGTGTTGATCGCGCGGGAGCGGATCATGCGGCGCCGGGCGGCCTGGTCGCGCTCGGCGGCCAGGTTGCGGTTCCAGTGGCGGACCATGCCGATCTGGCTGAGCGTGAAGGACACGAAGACGCCGACGATGTAGAGCTGGATCAGCCGGGTCGAGTCGGCGCCGTAGACGACGACCAGGAGCATGGCGGCCCCGGCCAGGAGCACGATGCCGTTGGAGAAGGCCAGGCGGTCGCCGCGGGTGTGCAGCTGGCGCGGCAGGTAGCGGTCCTGGGCGAGGATCGAGCCGAGCAGCGGGAAGCCGTTGTACGCGGTGTTGGCGGCGAGGAAGAGGACCAGCGCGGTGGCGGCGGCCAGCACGATGAACAGGAAGCTGCCCTCGCCGAAGACCGCCTCGGCGACCTGCGAGATCACCGGGTGCTGGACGTAGTCCGCGCCGACCGCGACGCCGTTGTGGAAGAGCTCGGTGGCCGGGTTCTCCGACATCCGCACGTCGGTCGCGGAGGCCAGCGCGATGATGCCGCAGAACATGGTGACGGCCAGCAGGCCCATCATCGCGAGGGTGTTCCCCGCGTTCTTGGACTTGGGCTTGCGGAAGGCCGGGACGCCGTTGGAGATCGCCTCGACGCCGGTGAGCGCGGCGCAGCCGGAGGAGAAGGCCCGCAGGAGCAGGAAGATCAGGGCGAAGCCGGCCAGGCCGCCGTGCTCGGGTTTGATCTGGTAGTCCGCGGTCGGGGCGCGCATGGTGTCGTCCAGGACCAGTCCGCGGAACGCCCCCCACACGATCATGATGAAGACGCCCGCGACGAAGACGTACGTCGGAATCGCGAACAGGGTGCCCGACTCCCTGACCCCGCGCAGGTTCATCAGCGTGAGCAGCAGGATCACGGCGACCGCGCACAGGACCTTGTGCTCGACGACGAAGGGGATCGCCGAGCCCAGGTTCTCGATGCCGGAGGAGATGGAGACCGCGACGGTCAGGACGTAGTCGACCAGCAGGGCGCTGGCGACGGTCAGACCGGCCTTGGGCCCGAGGTTCGTGGTGGCCACCTCGTAGTCGCCGCCGCCGCTCGGGTAGGCGTGCACGTTCTGCCGGTAGGAGGCGACCACGGTGAACATCAGGACCACGACCGCGACCGCGATCCACGGGCTGAAGTGGTAGGCCGACACGCCCGCGATGGACAGGACGAGCAGCACCTCGCCGGGCGCGTACGCCACGGAGGACAGCGGGTCGGACGCGAACACGGGAAGCGCGATGCGCTTCGGCAGGAGCGTTTCGCCCAGCCGGTCGCTGCGCAGTGCGCGCCCGATGAGGATCCGCTTGGGCACGTCGGTCAGTTTGGACACAACAGAGGATCGTAAGCGTTCGAACGCGCGACCACCCAATCGCCACCCCTCCCGGGCCTCCCCGGTCTGCTCTACGGGTGAATTCGCGGGGCGGTGCGGCTGCGGATCGCCCGGACGGCGGGGTTCGCATGGCTATATGACCATCACCGTCCGTCGTCCCCCTGAGGGAGATCCCATGCATCTGTCCGCGGAGCTGGTCGGCGGCGGCGTCACGCTCGTCGGCCTCGCCGTTCTGGCCTTCGCCAGCGTTCGCAGCATCTGCCGCCGGGGATCGTCGGCGGGGGGCTGAGCCGGGCCCCGGACGCGAGGGACAGGCCTCGGGCGAACCGGGAGCCGCGGTCCTCAGACGAACGGGGAGCCGCGGCCCTCCAGCATCTCGTTGAGCGTGTGCTGGATGGTGTCCTTCACCTCGCCGGCGAGCTTCTCGACCACCAGCGGGTCCTCCGCGGCGTCCTCGGGGAAGCCGTCCGTGTGGATCGGGGCACCGAAGCGGATGGTCCACTTGGTCGGCATCGGGATCAGGCCCAGCGCGCCCAGCAGCGGGAAGGTCGGGGTGATCGGGAAGTACGGCAGCTTCAGCATCCGGGCCAGGGTGGGGGCCGAGCCGATCATCGGGTAGATCTCCTCGGCGCCGACGATCGAGCACGGCACCATGGGGCGCCGCGACCGCAGCGCCACCGCCGCGAAGCCTCCCCGGCCGAAGCGCTGCAGCCGGTAGCGCTCCTCGAAGGGCTTGCCGAGCCCCTTGTAGCCCTCCGGCATCACGCCGACCAGTTCACCGGAGCCGAGCAGCCGCAGCGCGTTCTCGGGGCAGGCGCGTACGTGGCCGGCCTTGCGGGCGAGGTCGCGGACGACGGGGAGGTCGAAGGCCAGGTCGGCGGCGAGCAGCCGGAGCCTGCGGTGCGTGCTGTGGTGGTCGTGCAGCGCCACCTGGAGCATCAGGGCGTCGAGCGGCAGGGTGCCGGAGTGGTTGGCGACCAGCAGTGCGCCCCCCTCGGCCGGCACGTTCTCCAGGCCCTCCAGGTCGACCCGGAAGTACCTCTCGTACAGCAGGCGCAGGGCGGGGAGCAGGTAGTCGTCGGTCAGCTCCGGGTCGAAGCCGAAGTCGTCGACGGCGCCCTCGTCGGAGGTCAGCCGGGCGAACGCCTCGGCGCCGCCGGCCAGGACCTCGCGCAGCACCTCGGCGGTCAGGGACGCCTCGGCCTCTCCGAAGGGGATGTCTCCGGTCATACGTGCCTCGTCTCGGATCTGTGGAGGGGGTCTGTGGGTGCCGCGCGGTACGGCGGCGCCCTCGCCCGGGGCGGCCGCCGTACGCGCGTGGCGGGCTGGGTCAGTACACGTAGGGGACGAACTTCGCCGTCCGGGACGCGTACTCGTCGAAGGCCTCGCCGTATCGCTCGGCGAGGTACTTGTCGAGCATGGGGATGTTCAGGAAGACGAACATGCAGACCATGATCAGGGGGATGGCGAAGGCCCACGGGGTGCCCGTGACCAGCGCGAACCCGGAGAAGAGCACGGCGTCACCGAAGTAGTTGATGTGCATCGAGTGCTTGAACAGGCCTTCGGTGTAGAGCTTGCCCTTGTTCTCCGGGCGCTTCTTCCAGAGTTTGCGCTGGTACTCCGACCCCGTGTTCAGGTAGGACCCGAGGAAGTACAGCACGACGCCCAGCCAGGTGAACACGCTCACGCCGGCGTCGTTGGTGCCGCCGAAGTACGCCATCGTGCCGTGGATCACCAGGACCCAGATCCCGATGGTGGCCGACTCCGACCACTCCATCTTGCGCTGGAGCATCACGAAGTTCGTGGCGATGAAGCGCAGCAGGTAGAGCACCGACAGGGTCGCCAGCAGGACCCGGCGCAGGGTCGCCGCCTCGTCGAAGTCGGTGCCGAACCAGTCGGCCACGGTGTCCGCACCGCCGAACAGGAACCACACGGCGCCGGCCACGGCGACGGTGTTGAAGGCCGTCACCAGGGCCTTGGGTCCGGTCGACGCGTCGTATCCGCCGTACATCTCTCACTCTCGCTCTCTTTGTCCGTCCCCCGTCTTCGGTCCTACGGGCGCGCGGCGGCGTCCTCCTTGGGCTTGGTGCCGCGTCGGGTGCCGCCCGCGCCCCTGCCGTTGCCCGTGGCACGGGCCGGTGTTCCGCCCCGCCCCGCCGTCTCCGGCTCGGGCTCCGCCTCCCGTGCCGGTGACGAGGGCGCGGCGGAGGCGTCCGCGATCAGCTTGGCGCGCATCGAGATGTACTTGGCGTTCATCTCGTCGACGGGGATGAACTTGTTCACGCCACCGGCGCTGATCTTGGGTTCCTGGTGTTCCATGATGCGGACGTCCTGGGGGTCCTGCACCCACTTCTCCATGTAGAGGGACGCCCAGGGCAGCAGACGGCGCAGCGGTTCGAACCTCAGGACGGGCTTGACCTGTTCGTACTCGTACCAGCGCAGGATGTGCTCGGTGTTCTGGTCGTCGATGGGCACCAGCCAGGAGGTGGTCTCGAACTGCTCGGTCTGCACGTGCACCATGCACGGGAAGGTGAACGTGATGACGTAGTGGGTGGTGTTGGCGGGGTCGTCCTCCTGGCAGTGGTCGAAGGAGTAGCGGATGGTCTGCCCCTCCGCCTCCGTCTCCACCCGGTGGTTGGTGATCCGGGTGGCGGCCAGGTACCGCTCGCGGCCGTCGAGGCCGAACTTGCTCGGGGTGCCGTACAGGAGCAGGTAGTCGATGTAGTTGAACCAGTGGTCCCGGTGCACGTAGGTCACGTGGTAGAACTCGAGCAGGCTCTCGATGTAACGGGTGTAGTGCACCGGGCGGGTCCAGCGCTTGGTGGCGTACAGCTTGCGGTTGTCCGTCACCTCGGCCGGGGCCGCCACCGGCGGCAGGTCGGCCGCCGGGCGCTCGTCGCCCCACCACATCCACACCAGGCCGAACTGCTCCCGGACCGGGTAGGCGGGCACCCGCAGCGAGCCGGGGATGCGGGCCTCGGAGCCCATCGCCGGGATCACCCGGCAGGCACCGTCGGCTCCGTAGCGGAAGCCGTGGTACGGGCATTCGATGGTGTTGCCCTTCATGCGGCCGTCGCCGAGGTTGGCGCCCTTGTGCGGGCAGCGGGCGCCCTGGCAGACGAGGTTGCCGTCGATGTCGCGCCAGAGCACGAGGTCCTGGCCCATGCGGCGCAGGCCGAGCGGTTTGTCGTTGCCCACCTCCTGCGCCTCGACGATGGGATACCACTGGTTGGGGATCATCGGGTCGTCTCCCGTCTGGGGTGTGGTCCGCCCCTCGGCGGGGGCGGTCGCGGTCCGGTGTTGCGGCGGTGGCCGGCTCAGTCGGTGGTGGCTGCGGCCGGGGTCTCGGCGGCCCCGGGCGGGCCCTGCGGGTCGGTGTCCGCGCTCTCGACGACCTCGACCGTGCCCGCGTCGCCGTCCACCACGATCAGGTCGCCGGTGTTGATGCGCTGGGTGGCGTCCTTGGTGTTCACCACCGACGGGACGTGGAACTCGCGGGCCACGATGGAACTGTGCGAGAGCATCGACCCGATGTCGGTGACGACCCCGCCCGCGATGGCGAACAGCGGCGTCCAGGAGGCGTCGGTGTACCGGGTCACGAGGATCTCCCCGGCCTCGAACTCGTCGGCCTGCCACACCAGGTCCTCGACGATGCGGGCGCGGCCCAGGATCCGTCCGGGGCTGGCGGCGAGACCGTCCAGCCGGGCGCCGTCGGCGGCGGGCCGGACCGAGGCGGTGATGTCGTGCACGCCGACGAAGGTCAACGGAGGTTCCGGGAGCCGCTTGTTGTGCTCGTGCAGCCGGCGGGCGGCGTCGATGCGGGCCCGGTCGAAGACCCGTACGGCGGCCTCGTCGCCGGCGAGGTAGCGGCGCACGTCCTCGAAGTCCAGGTGGGCTATCTCGTCCGCGGAGTGCAGGACACCGTCGGCGACCAGGCGCCGGCCGACCTCGTAGACCACGTTCCGCACCAGCCAGATGGACGTGATCATGGACATCCGGGTGGTCTCCCGCAGTTCGCTGCACAGGGCGTACAGGGAGATGACGGTGTCCAGGACCTGGCGCTTGGGCATCGGCAGCCGGTCCAGCACCTCGCGGGAGTCGTCGGACCAGCCGCTGCTGCGGCGGAGGATGTCGTCGATGGAGAAGCCGTCGGCGACGTAGCGCCGGATCATCTGGAAGATGTAGGAGGGGTCGTCGATCCACCTCGGGTGGGTGATCTCCATCTCCTGGTGGCCGCGGGTGCCGTTGGCGCGCAGGAACGGCTCCATGTGCCGGTCCCAGAAGCGCTGTCCCGCGGGGTCCTCGCGCAGCAGCCGGGCGATGTCCTCCAGCGGTTCGTCCTTGATGATCCGCAGGACGGCCGGGTCGTTCTTGGCGGCCTGGGCGACCGACCAGACCTCCTTGGCCGACTCGACGGTGCGCAGGCTGGACATGTCGGTCTTGACGCGGTTCTGCAGGCCCACCCCGTCGCTGCCGAGCCAGCGGGCGCACAGCTCGGTGAGCAGGCCGTAGAAGGCGAACGCGTTGATGTAGTACGGCATGTAGCCGATGTGCATGTCGTGGAACCAGGCGAGGTCGCGGTGGAGTTCGCCGTGCAGTTCGCGCCTGCTCATCCGGGTCAGGTCGAGGCCGCGGGCCCGGTCGAACTCGTAGAGCCGGGCGTCGACCATCTGCTGGGAGCGGGACTTCATCTGCGTCATCTCACGGGCCGTGTGCTGCAGCCAGTGGACGGTGGAGAGCAGGTCCTCCATGCCGCCGGGGAAGGTGC
The DNA here is from genome assembly GCF_042730645.1 of Streptomyces sp. NPDC059906. Lineage (NCBI taxonomy): Bacteria > Bacillati > Actinomycetota > Actinomycetes > Kitasatosporales > Streptomycetaceae > Streptomyces > Streptomyces sp. NPDC059906. The sequence goes on along the minus strand of NZ_JBHWKU010000023.1, from coordinate 30,016 downwards.
CGAACGGGTTCTCGTAGTCGGCGAGGTCGACCTCCTCGCTGACGAAGCGGCTGGTGAAGTGGCGCTGGTCGCGGGTGGGCAGGCACTGGGCCAGCAGGTAGGAGCTGTAGGAGATGTTGAGGTAGACGTGGCCCTGGTAGAAGCCCATGTGCAGGTCCGCGTCGCCGGTGTCGCGCACGCCGAGGGCGCCCGCGCAGTCGGTGTGGACGTTGCGCTGGTAGTAGCGGGCGAAGCTGAGGCCGAGCGGGGTCATCAGGCCGACGAAGATCTCCCCGATGTCCATGCGCGACCACAGGGTGCCGTTCAGGATCGGCTCCGGCTGCGGGGCGACGTAGGGGCTGAGCGCGCCGGACGGGGCCGCGGGGGCGGCGGGCCGGGTGGTGATCGGCCGGGTCTGGAACAGGTGGAAGACGCCGTCGCGCACGCCCCACTCGATGTCCTGCTCGCTGCCGTACAGGTCGCGGATGCGGACGGCGAGGGCGCCGAGTTCGCGCAGCTGGTCGTGGGTGAGGCAGGGGACGCTGCGGGATGCGGCGTCGACCTTCGTCATGCCGATGCGGCCGGGCTCCAGCGGCGCGCACTTGGTGACCTTGTAGCGCACCCGTTCCTCGACGACCTCCAGTTTCTCGTCGTCGACGACGAAGAAGTCGCTGGAGACCTGCCCGGAGACCAGCCCTTCGCCCAGGCCCTGGCAGGCCTCCACGACGAGGCGGTGCGGGCGGGGGTTGACCGGGTCGACGGTGAACATCACGCCGCTGACGTCGGTGTGGATCATCTCCTGGACGACCACGGCGAGGGAGTCGGGGGCGTCGGTGTCCCGGTAGACGGTGGCGCGGTCGGACCACAGGGAGGCCCAGCAGCGCAGCACCGCGTCCAGCACGTCCTCGTCGCCGCTGACGTCGAGGACCGTGTCGTGCTGGCCGGCGAAGGACTGTGCGGCGGAGTCCTCCCGCAGTCCGGAGGAGCGCACGGCCACGCGGGGGCGGCCCATGCTGCCGTAGGCGTCGAGGACGGCGTCCGCGATCGCGGCGGGCATCCGGGTACCCAGGATGCGTTCGCGCATGGTGGCGGGGTCGGCGCCCGCCGCCTCGGCGGCGATCCCGGTCTCCCGCAGGTAGGCGTCGAAGAGGGCGGTGGTCAGGCAGAAGGCGGGCGGGACGGGCAGCCCGGCCGCAAAGAGCTCGGCGAGGCGGGTGCCCTTGCCGCCCAGTTCCCCCCGGTGGTCTCCGGCCGGGCCGCCCGCGCCCAGGGTGACGACACAGGCGGCGTGTCCGGCCGGGCCGGCGACCGGGCCCGCGGGGCGTTCGCCTGCTCCGGCGGCGGTCGTCGAGTCGCTGACGTGCGTGTCCATGGCGGGTGTGTCTCCTCGGCGGTCAGGCGTGCGCGACGCGCTTGCTGGTGCCCGTGAAGGCGTGGAACTGCTCGCCCGGGACGATCCGGGTGGCCTCGACGTCGTCGAACCCCGCCTGGCGGAGCTGGTCCGCCAGTGCGTCGGCCTGCGGCAGCGGGCCGCCGAAGTCGGCGTAGGTGAACCAGAGGTTGAGCGCCTCAAGGCCGACGTTCCCGCCCTTGCACGAGGTGGTGAGCAGCAGCCTGCCCCCGGGTGCCAGCAGGTCGTGGGCCCGGCGCAGGGCGTCGACCCGCTCGGCCTCGGGGAAGTAGTAGATGTTGTTGTGCAGGGTGACCAGGTCGAACTGGGGCTGCGCGTCGAGGGTGCGCAGGTCGGCCTGCCGGGTCTCGACCCGGTCGGTCAGCCCCCACTCGGCCATGTTCGCCGCGGCGCTGTCGGCCACGTCCTGCTGGAGGTCGACGGCGAGCGCCGACAGGCGGGGATTCAGCTCGGCGGCGTAGCGGACGTAGGTGCCGCTGCCGCAGCCGACCTCCAGGAGCCGTACGGGCGCGTTCCGGTCCAGGGTGCGGGCGATGGCCTCCTCGACCAGCGGCTGGATCACCCGGGTGGAGCGTGCGATGACCAGGCCGTCCTGGTCGTCCAGGGAGAAGCGGCGGCCCTCGCGCAGCATGCGGGGGCCGTTCAGCAGTGCGGGCACGTGGAAGCGCAGGACCTCCTCCAGCGCGGCGGCGATCGCGTCGTTGCCGGGCTGGGCGAGCGCCTTGGCGGGCAGGCTGCGCAGCTTGTAGCAGCCCTCGCGCCTGGTGAGGTCGCCGAGGCGGATGCCCATGTCCAGCCACTCCTTGAGGCGCGGCAGGTCCTCGTCGGCGATGTCGAGCCGTTCCGCCAGCGACTGAAGGTCGCAGGGGCGTACGGCGAGGGCGGCGAGCACGCCCGAACTCGCCGCCGAGGCCAGGAAGGCGGCCCGGTACACCGGCTCGACGAAGCCCTTGGACAGGGCCAGGAGCAGCGGCATGTGCGGGTTGCCGAGCACCTTGGTCACGGTGCGCAGGTCGGTCAGCGGCGCCTCGACGCGACTGCCGACGCTCTTGGCCAGGCTCAGAATGTCCATGTTGCTTCCCTAGTTGCCTTCCTGTGCGGGGTGGTGCCGAGGACGTCGAGTTCGGTGCCCAGGTGGGCGAGCAGCCGGTCGCGGGACGGGCCGCCGTTCAGGAAGAAGTGGTTGCCCGGCAGGTGGCGCCGCAGGAACGAGCCGGTGGTGTAGGGCCGCCAGGCCTCGACCATCTCCGGGGTGGCGATGGGGTCGGCGGCGGCGGAGAACGCGGTCGTCGGGCAGTCCAGCGGCGGCCGTGGGTGCCAGTCGTAGCGCTCGCAGGCGCGCAGGTCGGCGCGGAGCACCGGGAGCCTGCGGTCGAAGTAGGCGGCGCCCAGGGTGTCCGCGTCGTCGAGGCCGCCCAGGTCCCGGATGACCTCGCGCAGGGCGGTGTCGGACAGGGTGTGGTCGGCGCGGTCGCCGTACAGGTGCGGGGCCCGGCTGCCGGAGACGAACAGGTGCCGGGGCCGCGGCGCCCCGCGCCGGCGCAGCACGCAGGCCACCTCGTAGGCGAGCAGGGCACCCATGCTGTGCCCGAACAGCGCGTAGTCGTGGGTGAGCCGGTGCTCGTCCAGGGCGTCCGCGACCGCTTCGGCCAGGGGTTCCATGGTGTCGTACGGCCGCTCGCGCAGGCGCAGTCCGCGGCCGGGCAGTTGTACGGGTATGACGGCGACGGCGTCGCCCAGGTGCTCCTGCCAGCCGCGGAACGCGGAGACCGTCCCCCCGGCGTAGGGGAAGCAGACCAGGCGCAGCGGGGCGGCCGCCGGGTCGGGCGGCTCGGCGGCCGGTGCCGCGACGGGGCGGGGGAACCAGGCGGACCGCTGGGAGAGCAGGTCAGCGGGCGACATGGGCGCGCCCCTCGGGCGAGTCGAGCCAGGCGACGGTGCGCCGCATGCCCTCCTGGAAGTCGACCTCGCCCTTGAAGCCCAGCTCCTCCTGGGCCCGCCCGATCGGGTAGGACTGGTCGCGGTCGAAGAGGTGGACGGCGTGCCGGGTCAGCACGGGCCGGGAGTTGACGCGCAGGGCGCCCCACAGCTTCTCGGAGACGGTGGCGACGGCGGTGGCGACGGGCGTGGGCAGGCTCAGCCAGGGGGCCTTGACGCCCATGCCGTCGGCGAGTGCCTCGACGTACTCGCGCCAGGTGGTGTCGTGCGGGTCGCGCAGGTTGTAGGCGCGGCCCGCGGTGTGCTCGCCGGTCGCGGCGGCGATGATGCCGTCCACGGCGTTGGAGACGTAGAGCAGCCCGGCCGGCACCCGGCCGCCGCGGATGTAGACCATCTGCTTGCCCAGCAGCAGGTTCGCGATCTCGATCACGAAGTCCTTGCTGCCGGGGCCGTAGACGGAGACCGGACGGACCACCGTGACCGGCTGGCCGGTGCGTTCGGCGGCGGCCCACACGGCGGCCTCGCCGAGCATCTTGCTGCGGTTGTAGGGCAGGCCGATGTCGCGCGGGGCGGTTCTCTCGTCGCAGGGCCGCTCGGGGTAGCCGTAGACGTCGGTGGTGCTGAGGTGGACCAGGCGCTCGACCGTCCCGGCCTCGTGGGCCGCCTCGACGAGGTTCCGCGCGCCGTCCACGTTGACCGCGCGGAACCGGTCCCAGGGGCCCCAGTCGGCCGAGAGTCCGGCGCAGTTGTAGACGTGGCGGATGCCCGTGGTGGCCCGGCGCAGGCTGTCGGTGTCACCGAGGTCGCCGACGGTGATCTGGGCGGCGGCCCCGGCGAAGGCCGCACGGTCGCTCGTGGAGCGCGCCAGGACGCGGACGCGGTGCCCGCGCTCGGCCAGGCGGTGCACCAGGTGACCGCCGATGAAGCCGCTGGCGCCGGTGACCAGGATGTCGGGGGCGGCGGCGGACGGGCTGTCTTGGCTGAGTGAGGACATGGATCACACCAGGAGGTCGAGGGAGTGTTCGAGGTCTGCTTCGCTGTGGTCCGCGTTGATGAAGAAGCGGAGCCGGCACTGGTCGCGCGGGACGGCGGGGTAGCCGATCGGCATGACGTTGACGCCGCGCTCAAGGAGCGAGTTGGAGAGCGCCATCGTCTTCTCCCAGTCACCGGTGATCACGGGGATCACCGCGGAGAGGCGGGAGACGCCGACGTCGAGGCCTCGGGAGCGGGCGCCTGCGCGGAAGAACTCGGCCAGCTCCCGCACCCGTGCGACCCGCTCGGGCTCGTCCTGGACGACGCGCAGCGCCTCCAGCGCGGCGGCGGCGTTGGCCGGGGAGATGCCGGTGGAGAAGATGTGCAGCGGCGCGGTGAACTTGAGGTACTCGATGATCGGGCGGCGGGCGGCGATGTACCCGCCGAGGCTGCCCAGCGCCTTGCTGAGGGTGCCCATCCACAGGTCGACGTCGGCCGGGTCGGTGCCGTAGTGCTCGCCCACGCCGCGGCCGGTGCGGCCCAGGACGCCGATGGAGTGCGCCTCGTCGATCATCAGCATGGCGCCGTGGCGCTTCTTGACCTCGATGAAGCGCGGCAGGTCGGGGATGTCGCCGTCCTGGCTGTAGGCGCCCTCGATGACGACGAGCGCCCTGCGGTGCGAGGCCCGTGCTCCGGTCAGGATGCGGTCGAGGGCGGCCCAGTCGTTGTGCGGGAAGGACCGGCGCCGGGCGCCCGAGAGGATGCAGCCGCGCACGGTGCTGTCGTGGATCCAGGCGTCGTGCACGACCAGGTCCTCCGGGCCGAACAGATGGCCGACGGTGGCGACGTTGGTGGCGTGGCCGCCGGCGAACACGATGGCCGCCTCGGCACCGATGAACTGGGCGATCTCGGCTTCGAGTTCGTGGTGCAGCGGGGTCTCGCCGAACAGCAGCGGGGTGGCGGAGGCGGAGGTGCCGTAGCGGTCCACGGCGTCCTTGGCCGCCTGGCGCACGCGGGGGTGGTGGGAGAGCGCCAGGTAGTTGAAGGCCGCGAAGTTGACGACCTTGGTGCCGTCGACGGTGGCGAGCGCGGAGTTGAAGCCCTCGTGCGTACGGCCGTAGGGGTTCGAACCGCTGGTCCGGGTCTGGCGGAGCCTGCCCTGGAGTTCCGCGTACTCCGCCCAGTCCTCGAAGGCGCGCTCCTGGCGTACGGCGGCGGCGGGCGCCGGAACCGGGTCGGGAACGGGGTCGGGGGCGGGGGCTGCGGCGGGTATCGGGGCGGGGGCCGCCCGCACCGGGGAGGGGGGTGCCGGGGGCGGGAACGCCTGCGCCGGGTACGGCTGGGGGACGTAGTAGGCGTACGCGGGAGCACCGTGCGGCGGGTAGCCGTACGGGTACGGGTACGGCACTCCGGGCTGCGGGACCGGGGCGGCGACGGCGTAGCCGTGGGGCGGGGCCGGGAAGGCTCCGTACGGGCCGTACTGCGGGGCCGGGACGGGCGGGGCCGCCGGTACGGCCGCGGGGTGGACCGGCGGCGCGCCCGGGCCGGTGCCGACGGTGCCCGCCGGGGCGGTACGTGCGCCGCCGGCGAGGTCGCCGTCGAGGTCGTCGCCGGCGGCGAGCCGGCCGATGATGTCCTGCACCGTGGGGTCCTCCGGCAGGTCCTGGAGCGTGTGCATCCGTTGGGGGAAGCGGTCGGTGAGACGGCGCTGGAGGTCGGTCCGCATCAGGGAGTCGAATCCCAGCTCGAGACCGAGCCGGGCGTGCACCGGCAGGTCGGCCACGGGGAAGCCGCAGACGCGGGCGACGGTGTCGAGCACGGTGCGGGAGACCTCGCCCGCGGGGCCCGTCGGGGCGGTGCCCGGCACCGTGGGCTGGGACGGCATGGGATCGCCTTCCTGATCGGGAGTGGGGGCCTGGAACCGGTAGGTCCGGCGTTCGAAGGGCGTGTGCGGCAACGGGACCCGGGCGGGCGGGTGTTCGCCGTCCAGGGCGGACCAGTCGACGTTTCCGCCCGCGCAGTGGTAGCCGCCCAGCGACCGCAGCAGGGTGCGGCGGTCGGGTGCGCCGCGGCGCAGTGAGGGCAGCCACAGCGTGGGGCGTCCGTCGTTCTCGGGGCCGTCGGCGACGGCGGACCGGCCGAGGTTCAGCAGGGTGGGGTGCGGGCCGATCTCGACGAACGCGTCGCAGCCCGGCCCGCCTTCGGCGTCCCCCGCGCGCAGGCGGGCGAAGCCGTCGGCGAAGCGCACGGTGCCGAGCAGGTGGCGGACCCAGTACTCGGCGTCCACCCGGGTCACGGCTTCGCCGGTGGCGTCGGAGATCCACGGGATGGCCGGGGGGTGGAACTCGACGGCGCGCGCGGCCTCCAGCAGCGGCTCGGCGGCGCCCGCCATCAGCGGTGAGTGGAAGGCGTGCGAGACGGCGAGCGGCCGGACGGTGACCCCGTCGCGCTCCAGGTCGCCGCGGAGCGCCGCGATCCGGTCGACCGCGCCGGAGAACACCAGGTTGCGGGGCGCGTTGACGGCGGCGAGGGCCACCCGGTCGTGGCCGGCCGCGATCTCGCGCACCGTCTCCGGATCGCCGGCGCAGGCGATCATCGCGCCCTCGCCGGGCTGTTCGTCCATGGCACGCCCGCGGACGACCGCCAGCGTGAGGGCGTCCTCCAGGGAGAGGACACCGGCGACGCACGCGGCGGCGAGGGCGCCGACGCTGTGCCCGAGCACGGCCGCCGGACGTACTCCGCAGCTCGTCCACAGGTCGGCGAGGGCGACTTCGAGGGCGACCAGGGCGGGCTGGCAGTACCGGGTGCGGGCCAGGTCCTCGGCGCGGTCCGGGTCGAAGAGCAGGTCGAGCAGCGGGATCTCCCCCAGGCCGCGCAGCACCGCGTCGGCGCGCCGCAGGGTGCGGGCGAAGACGGGGTGGGCGTCGTACAGCTCGCGGCCCATGCCCGGGTACTGGGTTCCCTGGCCGCCGAAGAGGAAGGCGACGGTGGGCGCGGTGCCGTCCGCGGGTTGGCCGCGGGCCACGTCGACGGCGGGCTCGCGGCGGATCAGCGCCTCCAGCGCGGCGTCCAGTTCGTCCCGGGTCGCGGCGGTGAGGACCGCCCGGTGGGACAACCGGGAACGGCCCGCGCCGGCCGAGTGGCACAGGGCGGCGAGCGGCACGCCGGGGTGGGCCGCGAGGTGGGTGCGGTAGCGGCCGGCCAGGGTGGCCAGGGCGGTCTCGGTGTGCGCGGACAGGGACAGGGCGTGCACCGTGCCGTCGGGGGCGCCGGACCCGGCGGCGGGCGCCGGGGGTTCGGGCGCGGACTCGACGATCACGTGGGCGTTGGTGCCGCCGAAACCGAATGAGCTGACGCCCGCGCGCAGGGTGCCCTCGGCGGGCAGGGCCCGGCGGGTGGTGGGCACGGTCAGGCCCGAACCCGTCCAGTCCAGGTGGCGGTTGGGGGTGGTCAGGTGCAGCAGCGGCGGTACCTCCCGCTGCCGCAGCACGAGCACGGCCTTGATCAGCCCGGCGATGCCGGCGGCCGCCTCCAGGTGGCCGATGCCGGTCTTCACCGAGCCGACCGGGCAGGGGGCGTCGGCTGGGCGGCCGCGGCCGTAGACGCCGGCCAGGGCCTCCCACTCGATGGGGTCGCCGAGGGCGGTGCCGGTGCCGTGCGCCTCGACGTAGTCGATCTGTCCGGGCTCCACTCCGGCCCGCTCGAGTGCCCCGGTCATCACGGCACGCTGGGCCGTGCCGCGGGGGGCGGTCAGGCCGTTGGCCCGGCCGCCGTGACCGAGCGCGGAGCCGGTGAGCACGGCGTGCACGCGGTCCCCGTCGGCCAGCGCGGCGGACAGCGGCTTGAGGCACACCAGACCCGCGCCCTCGCCGCGGACGTAGCCGTCGGCGCCGTCGTCGAAGGTGCGGCAGCGTCCGCCGGGGCCGAGCATGCCACCCCGGGCCAGGGCCTGCGAGAGCCCCGGTGTCAGCATCAGGTTGACGCCGCCCGCGAGGGCGACTGAGCACTCGCCGTCCCGCAGGCTGCGCAGCGCGGTGTGCACGGCGGCGAGCGAGGAGGAGCAGGCGGTGTCGAGGGCGAGGCTGGGCCCGGTCAGGTCGAAGAAGTACGAGAGCCGGCCGGCCGCCACGGACTGGGCGTTGCCGGTGGCGGAGTACATGTCGACGACGTCGGGGTGGGGCATCTGGAGATCGGCGTAGTCGTGCCCGCTGATGCCGACGAAGACACCGGTGTCCGTGCCGGCCAGGGAGGAGGGCGCGATGCCCGCGTCCTCGAAGGTCTGCCAGGCGACCTCCAGGAGCAGCCGCTGCTGGGGGTCCATGCGTTCGGTCTCGCGGGCGGAGATGCCGAAGAAGCGGGCGTCGAAGTCGTACACGTGCTCCAGGAAGCCGCCCGGCCGGCCGCCGGAGTCGCCGTGGCGGTCGGCGGGTGCCTCGCCCACGGCGTCGCGGCCGTCGCGCAGCAGCCGCCAGTAGCTGTCGGGGTCGGGTGCGCCGGGGAACCGGCAGCCGATACCGATCACGGCGACGGGCTCGTCGGCGCGCCCGCGGGCGGGCTCGGGGGCGGGACGCCGCGGGCGCGGACGCGGGGTGCCGTCGGCGCCGGGTCCGGTGACGTGGGCCGCGAGGGACTCGACCGTCGGGTGGTCGTAGAGGGTGGCCGGGGTCACGGGGGTGCCGAGCCAGTCGCCGAACGGGTCGGTGAGGGCCACTGCCTGCTTGGAGTCCAGGCCCAGTGAGGTGAAGGGGGCCGTCGTGTCGATCACCGAGGGGCGCAGCCCCAGCCGGGCGGCGACGGCCCGCCGCAGCCAGTCCACGGCCTGGGACCTGCTCCGCTCCGGCGCGGCCGCGGGCGCGGGTGCGGCGTCGGTGAGCGCGGCGCGGCACAGCCCGGTGAGGGACGGGGCGCCGTCCGGCTCGGGGCCGGACAGGAGTTCACCGACGTCGAGGGCGACGCCGAGGCGCTCGGACAGCGTCCGTACGGCGGTCAGCAGCCGCGGGTAGCGCGAGGTGGTGCCGTCGGGCGCGTGGGTCGCGGCGCGGTCGAGGGCGTCGGCGACGAGGGCGGCCGTACGGTCCGGGGAGGCGGGGGCGTGCGGGGCGGGGGCGTCCGGCAGGGCACCGTCCTGGACGACGCTCGCGGCCACCACGGGCAGTTCCAGGTCGAGCAGGCGCTGCCGGCAGGCGCCGCGCTGGATCTTGCCGCTGGTGGTGCGCGGCACCGAGGAGCGTTTGAGCAGCACGACGGTGTGCGGTGTCACCTGGTGCTCGTCGGCGATGGCGGTGCGCAGCCGGGCGAGCAGGGCGTGCGGGTCCCCGGCGCCGGGGCCGCCGATCTCGTAGGCGAGCGCGAGTTGTTCGCCGTCGGCGGTGGGGATGGCGAACGCCGCGCCGTACCCGGCGCGCAGTCCCGCGCCGACCCGTTCGGCCGTCTGCTCCACGTCCTGGGGGTGGATGTTGCGGCCCTGGACGATGATCACGTCCTTGGTCCTGCCGACCACGTAGAGCTGGCCGTCGTGGCGGAACCCGACGTCGCCGGTGCGCAGCCAGGCGTTGCCCGGTTCGCCGTCGACCGGGGTGCCGAAGACCTCGGCGGCGGCCTCGGGGCGTCCCCAGTAGCCGCGGGCGACGCCGGGTCCACTGACCCGGATCTCGGCGACGGTGCCGTCGGGGACCCGGCGGCCGGTGGCGGCGTCGACCACCGCGACCTCGACGTCGGCGACGGGTGCTCCGCAGCCGACGACGCGGGTGGTGCGGACGCTGCCGGGGTCCGCGGGACGCGCGGTGCCCGCCTCCAGGGCCGCCGCGTCGAAGGACTCCACCACCGGCGGGTCGGCCGGCTGCACGCCGGTGACCATGAGGGTCGCCTCGGCGAGGCCGTAGCAGGGCAGCAGCGCGGTGCGGTCGAAGCCGGCCGGGGCGAAGTACTCGGCGAACCGGTCCAGGGTGTCGGGGCGGATCGGCTCGGCACCGTTCAGCGCCAGGCGCCAGCGGCTCAGGTCCAGGCCGGCCCGCTGCCCGGGGGTGATCCGGCGCAGGCACTGCTCGAAGCCGAAGTTGGGTGCCACGCTGGTGGAGGCGCCGGTGCGGGAGAGGGTCTCCAGCCACAGCAGCGGGCGCTGCACGAAGGTCATCGGCGCCATGAGGTGCGCGGGGAAGCCGCCGTACACCGGGGTGAGGATGCCGCCGATGAGACCCATGTCGTGGTACGGCGGCAGCCAGGAGACCATGCCGGAGTCCGCGTCGTGCCCGAGCCTGAGGTGGATGGAGCGCAGGTTGCGCACCAGGTTGCCGTGTTCGACCATCACGCCCTTGGGCGCGGCGGTGGAACCCGAGGTGTACTGGAGGAAGGCCAGCGACCGCGCCGTGGCTGCGGGGTCCTCCCAGGCGGCGGTGGACTCGCCGGTGTAGAGGTCCTCGGTCACCAGCCAGCGCACGCCGTCGAGTTCGGTGCCGACCCGGCCGGTGCCGCCGGCGGCGACGGCCTCGCGGACCCGGCGGGTGGTGAGGGCGTGGGTGGCGGCGCAGTCCCGGGCGATGGCCGCGAGCCGGGGCACCGTCTGGCCGAACCGGGCGTTGTCCGGCGGGTAGGCGGGGACGGCCACGGCACCGGCGTACAGGCAGCCGAAGAACGCGGCGAGGTAGTCGAGGCCCGGCGGGTGCAGCAGCAGCACCGGGCCCTGCCCCGCCCCGGCGTCCCGCAGGTGGGCGGCCACCTCGCGGGCGTGCAGGTCGAGTTCGCGGTAGGTCCAGGCGACGGAGGTGCCGTCGGTGTCGGTGAGGAAGCGGTGGGCGAGGGCGTCCGGGGTGTGTTCCGCCCGGTGCCGCAGCAGGGCCGTGACCGTCTCCGGTTCGGGTCCCTGCCAGTGCTCGTGCAGCGGGTCCGTCGGCCCGTGACTCGTCGGCCCGTGACTCACGTTCTTCTCCCTGCGGTTCCGGGCCATCTACCGGGCCGTTCCGAGCGGCGCCGCCGGGCGGGGCGCGGCGTCGAGACCGAGGCGGCGGTAGTCGGTCTTGCCGTTGGGGTTGAGCGGCATCCGGTCCAGCCGGACGGCGCCGTGCGGCACCATGTAGGTCGGCAGGTGCCGTGCGCAGTGCTGCTTGAGCTCCACCAGGCCGATCCGGTCGGCGCCCTCGCACAGGGTGTAGTAGAGCCGCAGCCGTGCCTTGGGTCCCGAGCCGTCGAGCAGGACGGCGGCTTCGGCGATGCCGGGGTGGCGCAGCGCGGCGGCCTCGATCTCCCCCAGCTCGACCCGGTAGCCGGAGAGCTTCACCATGCGGTCCTTGCGCCCCCGGTAGACCAGCCGGCCGTCCTCCTCGTAGCTGACCAGGTCGCCGGTGGGGTGCACGCCCCGGCAGTGGGCGGTGGAGACCGGCTCCTCGGCGCGCCGCCAGTAGCCGGGGGTCACGCACACGCCGGAGACGTGGAGTTCGCCGATCGCGCCGGGCTCCCGGACGGTGCGTCCGGCGTCGTCCACGACGGTGGTCCCGGCGCCGGTGATGGGGAGTCCGATCGGCACGGGGGTGGCCCGGTGCAGGTCCTCGGGACGCACCCGGTGGTAGGTGCAGACGTTGGTCTCGGTGGGGCCGTAGAGGTTGTAGAGCGGGGTGCCGGGCGGGAGCAGTTCACCGAGCGCGCGCAGCTGCGGGACGGGGAAGACCTCGCCGGCGAACAGGACGTAGCGCAGGCTCGCGGCGTGCTCGGGGGTGAGCGCCGCGGAGGTGGTCAGCAGGTGCAGGACCGAGGGGACGGAGTACCAGACGGTGATCCGGTGCCGGCGGATGCCCTCGGCCAGCGCGGTCACGTCCTTGGTCGCGGCGTCGGGGACGATCCACACCGCGGCCCCGCAGGACAGCGCGGTGAAGAGGTCGAAGGTGCTCAGGTCGAAGTTGAAGGAGGCGTGGCCCGCGAACACGTCGTCGGGGCCGACGTCCAGCTCGTCGCGGGCCCAGGCCACGAAGTTGGCCAGTGCGCCGTGCGAGATCTGCACCCCCTTGGGCGTGCCGGTGGACCCCGAGGTGTAGAGGATGGCGGCGAGGTCGCCGGGGGTGAGGGAGGGAAGCAGGGTGACCCGCCCGGCGCGGCCCTGCTCCCAGCTCTCCCAGCGGGCGACCGGGGTGCCGCCCACCGTGTCGGGCAGTGCGTCGCCGAGGGCCACGACCGTGGTGACGGACGCCGGCAGGTCCTCGTCCCCGAGCAGGGCGGCGTGGTGCGCGTCGGTGAACAGGACCACGGGTTCGGCGTCCGCCAGGATGGTCCGCACCCTGCTCACCGGCTGGCCGCCGTCCAGGGGGACGTAGGCGCACCCGGCCTCCAGGGCGGCGACGATCGCCTCGGCGTAGCGCGGCTGCTTGTCCATCCAGACGGCGATCCGGTCGCCGGTGCGTGTCCCCAGGCTGAGCAGGCGGGCGGCCACGGCCTCGACCCGGGCGGTGAACTCCCCGTACGTCAGGGGGTCGGCGCCTACGAAGGCGGGCCGGGCCGCGTGCTGCGCGGACGTGTCCCGTGGCAGGCGTATCACGGAGGGAGTGGCGGCGCTCATGGTGTACAGGCCCTTCTCCTTGACGTGCGTGGGTTGCTCGGGTCCGGCCGGGCAGGGAGGGGGCCTGCCCGGCCGGGGTGTGCGGGCGCGAAACGGTGCGGGGCTCAGAGGGCGGTCAGGGCGTGCCCGGCAGTACGCCGGTCTCGCGGGCGGCGTCGACGAAGATCTCCGCGGCCAGCTCCAGGTCCTGCGGCGTGTGTTCGCAGGTGACGCTGACCCGCAGCCGGGCGTCGCCGAGGGGCACGCCGGGGTAGACCACGGTCTGGCAGAACAGGCCGCGGGCGCGCACCGCCCGGCCCAGCTCCATCGCCCGGCGTTCGTCGCCGATGACGATGGGCAGGATGGCGCTCTCGGAGTGCTCCAGATCGAACCCGGCGTCCAGGAGCCGGTCCCGCAGCGTGCCGATGTTGGTCCACAGCCGCTTGAGGCGTTCCGGCTCGGACTCGATGACGTCGATGGAGGCGATCAGTCCGGCCGCGACCCCGGCGGGGATGTTCGCGGCGAAGACGTAGGAGTTGGAGTAGTAGCGCAGGTACTCGACGACCTCCTCCTCGCCGACCACGAACCCGCCCATGCCGGCCAGCGTCTTGCTCATGGTGCCCAGCTCCAGGTCGACCTCGCCCTTGAGCCCGAAGTGCTCGGCGGTGCCGGAGCCGCGTACGCCGAGGACACCGGTGGCGTGGGCGTCGTCGATCATCACGCGGGCGTCGTACTCCTTGGCCAGCCGGACGATCTCGGGCAGGTCGCACACGTCGCCGTGCATGCTGAAGACGCCGTCCGCGACGATGAGCCTGCCGCCGGTGCCCTCCGCCGCGCTGCGGCTGAGGATCCGCTCCAGGTCGGCCATGTCGTTGTGCCGGTAGATCTTGCGCACGGCGCCGGAGAGCCGTGCCCCGTCGACGATGCTCATGTGGTTGAGGCGGTCGACGACGAGGGTGTCGTAGCTCTTGACCAGGGCCGAGATGGCACCGAGGTTCGCGGAGTAGCCGCCGGGATAGACGATGCAGGCGGGCCGCTGCTTGAAGGCCGCCAGGCGGCGCTCCAGTTCCTTGTGCAGCATGTTGGTGCCGCCGATGAAGCGGGAGCCGGTGTGGGTGGCACCGTAGGTGCGGGTGGCGTCGACGACGGCCTCGATCACGCTGGGGTGGTTGGCGAGGCCGAGGTAGTTGTTCGAGGCGAACATGAGGAACTCGCGCTTGCGGCCCTCCAGTTCGTCGAAGATGACGGCGCGGCTCCCGCACCGGGAGTGCAGCGGCATGCCGTACCAGTACAGGCGGTCCTTCTCGCGGGAGCGCAGATAGCCGGCGAAGCTGCGGGTCTTGGCGAACAGGTCGGGGTCGCGCTGTTCGGTGAAGTCCTTCATGGAGCGGTGGTCCCAGCCGTCCGCGCCGGGCGCGGGCGCCGTCCCGCTCCGGCCGGGGGCCGGGGCCGCCGGGCCCGTCGCCGGTGCCGTCGCCGGTGCCGCCTCCGGGGCCGCCGTCCCGGGGGCCGCGACGACGAGGCCGCGCAGGGCGTCGGCCAGGGCGCGCAGGGTCGTGGCGCCGGCCGCGTCCGGGTCGGCGCCGGTGAGCCCGAGCCGCTCGGTGGCCTCGGCGACGACGGAGGTCAGGACGACCGAGTCGACGCCCAGTTCGCCCTCCAGGTCGGCGTCGAGGTCGAGCTGGTGGCGCTGGTACTGGGTCTGCCGCATGGCTGCCGCGACCACGGCCTCGGTGACGGGGTCGCCGGTCCCTTCCGCACCGGCCGCCGGCAGGGGGCCGGCGGCCGGTGCGGGCCGGTCGTCGCCGGTGCCGGCCAGTGCGGCGCCCACGGCGTCGACGAGTTCGCCGATGGTGGTGGGGCCGGTGGGCAGCGCGGCGGACAGGCCGAAGTGCTCACGGACGGAGACCAGGACGGACTCCATGATGACGGAGTCGATGCCGAGGTCGGCCTCGAAGTGGCTCTCCGGCCGCAGGTGGCTCTCGTCGTACAGGGTGCGGGCGGCGATGACGTGCACGACGCGTTCGCGGATCCGCGCGGTGTCGGGGAGTGCGTCGACGGAGTCGGTCATGCCGCGGTTCCCCCCTCGTTCTGCTTGAGCCGGTCGACCAGGGCGCAGATCGCGTTGACGGACCTGAAGTTCTGCAGGGTGACCTCCGGCAGCGGCACCGTGACGCGGAACTCGCCCTGCAGGTAGTGGACGAGGTCGAAGATGGCGGCGGAGTCGATGATGTTCAGCTCCGCGATGGGGGTGTCCGGCTCCAGGCCTTCGGCGTCGCCGCCCATCCAGGCGTCGGCGATGTAGTCGGTGATCAGTTTCCGAGGAGTCATGGTCGTCCTTGGTTCATCGGTCGTCTGCGCGCGCTTCGGCCGGGCCCGGCCGGCCGCCCTCAGACCGGATCTACGGCGGGCCAGGTCAGGGCGGCGGCACCCCAGGTGAGGCCGCCGCCGAAGGCGGTGAGGAGCACCCGGTCGCCGGGCCGGAGGGTGCCCCGGGCGTGCGCGTGGTCGAGCGCGAGGGGGATGGAGGCGGCGGCGGTGTTGCCCACCTCGGCGATGTTGCTGACGCTGCGCTCGCGGGGGATGCCGATCTCGTCGGCGAGCCGGGCGGTGATGCGGTGGTTGGCCTGGTGGCTGACCAGCCAGTCCACGTCCTCCACCCGCCAGCCCGCCCGGTCGAGCACGCTCTCCGCGCACTCGCCCATGCGCTGGACGGCGAGCCAGAAGACCCGCTTGCCCTCCATGGTGAAGTAGCGGTCGGCGAGATCGTCCGGTGCCACCGCGCCCGGCCGCGGCGGTCCGCCGGCCGGCACGGTGATCAGGTCCACGCCGGTGCCGTCGCTGCCCAGCCGCAGCGGGCCGAGGGCACCGGTCTCCCCCGGCTCACCGGCGCGCAGCACCACGGCGCCGGCGCCGTCACCGAAGATCACCGAGGTGGAGCGGTCCTGCGGGTTGAGGATGCGGGAGAACGTCTCCGCGCCGATGACCAGGACCCGTTCCGCCGCTCCGGACGCGATCAGACCGGACCCCGTGGCGAGCCCGTAGAGGAAGCCGGAGCACACCGCGGACACGTCGAACGCCGGGACCGGGCCGGTGCCCAGCCGGGCCGCCACCGTCGGCGCGGTCGCCGGGCAGGGCCGGTCCGGGGTGGTGGTGGCCACGATGACCGCGTCCACCTCGTCCGGTGTCAGGCGGGCGGACTTCAGCGCCCGCTCGGCCGCGCCCACCGCCAGGTCGGAGGTGTGGGTGCCCTCTTCGGCCACGTAGCGCTGGGCGATCCCCGTACGGGCCCGGATCCACTCGTCCGAGGTGTCCATCGTCCGCTCCAGCTCCGCGTTGGTGACGCACCGGGACGGCAGACAGGAACCGAGGCCGGCCAGCACGGACGACCGGGTCACCGGGCACCCCCCGCGGAGCGGCCGCGGTGTGCGGTGGGCCTGGTGCGGCGGCGGAGACGGGAAACCACGTGTGTGCTCCTCGCGTGGTGGACGGTTTGCCGGCCGGTGGGCGTGGGGAGTTAAGTCCGGCCCTCCGGCCGGACCGAGTCTGGCCGGGGCCCCTGACCGGGCGCTGACCGCTCACTGACCGCGGCCCCGCCCGGCGGGCGCCCGGCCCCTGGGGTCAGCCAGCGGTCAGCGGGCGGTCAGCGCACCGCCCCAGACTTGGCGGAGCGTCGTAACGCCGCCGCGCCCCTGACCGACACCGACACCGTCGGGCCGGGGCGGCGTTGGGCGAACGATCCACCCAGGAAAGGCGGACCACACTGATGAGCACCACCTACGACAAGCTCGTTGATCTGCTGGTCGACGGTTTCGCGGTGGACCGCGCTGCGATCCGTCCGGATGTGACCTTCGAAGAGCTGGAGATGGACTCGCTGTTCCTCGTGGAACTGCTGCTCGTCATCCAGTCCGAGTTCGGCGTGAAGATCAACGACGACGCCGCGGTCCCCACGGACACCATCGCCCACGCGGTGGCCCTGGTCGACAACGAGATCGCGGCCACCGCGTCATGACCGACCCCTCCCTCGCCGTGACCGGGCTGGGTCTGGTGACCGCGGCCGGCATGGGCGTCGACGCCACCTGGGAGGGGGTGTTGCGCGGCCGGTCGGCGGGCGCCAGGGACGAGCGGCTCGCCGGACTGCCCGTGGACATCGCCTGTGCGGTGCCGGGCCTGCAACCGGCGCGTCACGTGGACCGGCGCAGCGTCCTGATCCACGACCGCTTCGTCCAGCTGGCGATCGTGGCCGCCCGGGAGGCCGTGGCCGACGCCGGACTCGATCCGCTGACCTGGGACGGCGCCCGGGTGGGCGTGGTCGTCGGCTGCGGGCTCGGCGGGGTGACGACGTGGGAGACCCAGCACCGGCGTCTGCTGGAGCGCGGCCCCGAAGCGGTGTCCGCGCTCCTGGTGCCGATGCTGGTGCCCAACATGGCGGCCGGGCACCTCGCGATGGACCTGCGTGCGCTGGGCCCGAACCTGGTGACGGCGACCGCTTGCGCCTCGGGCGGCACCGCGCTGGGCATCGCGGCCCGGCTGCTGCGGGACGGGACGTGCGACATCGTCGTGGCCGGTGGCACCGAGGCGGGCGTCAGTCCTCTCATGGTCACCGGTTTCGCGCAGATGGGTGCGCTCTCGCGCCGGGTCGACGATCCGGCGGCGGCGTCCAGGCCCTTCGACGCCGACCGGGACGGCTTCGTGATCGGCGAGGGCAGCGGCATGCTCGTCCTGGAGCGCGCGGCGGACGCCGAGGCGCGCGGCGCGACGGTGCGCGCGCGGCTGGTGGGCCACGGCGCGTCGGCGGACGCCCACCACGTCACCGCGCCCGACCCGGAGGGCGCCGGCGCCCTGCGGGCGATGGAGGCGGCCCTCGCCCAGGCGGGCGTCACCGGCCGCGACATCGACCACGTGAACGCGCACGGCACCTCGACCCCGCTCAACGACGCGGTGGAGGCCGCGGTGCTGGGCCGGCTGGTGGGCGACCGGGCGACCGTGACCTCGGCCAAGGGCGTCCTCGGGCACACGCTGGGCGCCGCCGGTGCGATCGAGGCGGCGCTGACCGTGCTCAGCATCGAGCGCTCCACCGTTCCCCCGACCGCGAACCTGCGGCGGCGGGACCCGGCCGTCGACCTGGACGTGGTCGCCGACGCTCCGCGGGAGCAGAAGGTGGAGCTGGCGATGAGCAACTCCTTCGGCTTCGGCGGGCAGAACGCGGTCCTGGTCTTCGCCTCCCCGTGACGGCCCCGGCCGTTGACGGCCCCGGCCCGCTGACGGCCCGTCGGCGGCCCCTGGCCCCTCCCCCGGCCTCTCCTCAAACCCCTGCTCCACCCCCGGCCCCGGGCGTCCCCGCTCGCGGCACCTCCCGTCGACCTCCGGAAGAAGCTGGCTCGTGACCGGACGAAACCTGATCCTCCAGCGCGTCGTCGGCGCGCTGTACATCCTCGCGGGGATAGGCAAGTTCTTCCCGCAGCTGGAGTCGGTGGAAGGGCGCCTCGACGACGCCTCGGAAGCCAACGACGGGACCGTGATCTCCGGTCCCGTCGACTGGCTGGACCGCCACCCCACCGGCGTGATGTGGTTCGTCGCCGTGGCCATGGTCGCGGCGGGCCTCGCCCTGCTCTGGAACCGCCGGGGGCTCGTGATCGCCGCCCTCTACGGCCAGTTGCTGATGCTGGTGCTGTTCGTGGTGATCCTCGTGAGCAGTGTCCCCGAGATCCTGGTGATGGACGCGGCCTTCTTCGCCGCCGCGATCTACCTCCTGTACCGGTACCACACGTCACCGGGCGCGCGGACCGCCGCGCCCTCGGGCCCGGCCCCGGAAGGCCGGTGACCCGGACATGACCTTCTCGATACCCGCCGACGCGCTCGACGCCCTGGAGGACGAGGTCGTACGGGCGCTGCGGACCACCGACGACCGGGCCCTGACCATCCTCGGGTACGGCGAGGTGACGCTGGTTCTGCGGCTGGAGACCGACGCGGGCGCGTTCGCGTGCAAGCGGCTGCCGGTCTTCCCCTCCCGGGAACGGCTGGACCGGCACTCCGCGCTGGTCGACGACTACATCACGCGGCTGGACAAGGGCGGCGTGGCCGTCGCCGAGACCCGGATGTGGCACCGGCGGCTGCCGGGCGGCCGGGCCGTCGCCTACTGCGTCCAGGAGGCGCTGCCCGAGAGCCGGCTGTGCTCACGGTTGCTGCACACGGCGGACGAGGCGTGGTGCGAGGGGTTCTTCGCCCGGTTCCTGGACCGCGTCGAGGCGACCGTCACCCCGCGTCTGGGGCTCGACGGACAGGCCTCCAACTGGATCGACGTGGACGGCGAGTTGGTCTACCTGGACGTGACGACACCGCTCATCCGCGACGAGCGCGAGCGCGAACTCCTCGACGTGCCGCTGTTCTTCACCTCGCTGCCGTGGCTGGTGCGGGACGTGGTGCGGATGGCGATGACGAAGTCGATCTTCGACAAGTTCTACACGCCGCGCGGTGTGGTCCTCGACTTCCTCGGCAACCTGCACAAGGAGCGGCTGGAACACCTGGTCCCCCGTTTCCTGGAGCAGGCCAACGCCCGCCTGGACCGGCCGCTGGACGCCGAGGAGGTCGGGGCCTACTACCGGGACGACGCACGGATGTGGGAACTCATCCAGCGGCTGCGCAAGGCGGACCGTTTCGTGCACAACAAGATCCTGCGCCGCCCGTATCCGTTCCTGCTGCCCCGCCATGTCGCGCGTTGAGACCCTGACGGACCAAGTCGTTCTCGACGCGTCGCGTCCGCTGTGGATCACGCACCTGAGGCCCCACTCACGGCGGCTCACCCTCGCGGTGGTGTCCATCGCCCGGCTGCGCGAGCGCGGCCCGCACGGCCTTGCCGCCCTGCGGGCCCGGTATCTGACGGTCGCCGAGACGGAGCAGGCCGCGACCCTGCGCGCCCCCCGCCGGCGCGTCGAGTGGCTGGCCGGACGGCTCGCCCTCAAACACGCCGTCAGTGCCCACGGCAGACGGCACTGGGGCCTGGCCCGGGAACCCGGCACCGTCGAGGTGCGCGCCGTGAGCGGGGGGCTGCAGGGCGGCCGGCCGGTCGTGGACGCACCGGTCGAGGTGGGCCTGACGCACTCGGGGGACTTCGCGGTCGCCGTGTGCGGACCGCACGCGGTCGGCGTCGACCTGGAACACGACCGTCCCATGCCGCCGACCCTCGCCAGGGTGCTCGACGAGGAGTGCGACCCGGGGGCGCCGTCCGCCGACGCCCGGCGCCTGGCGGCCATGCCCGCCACGCTGCGCTGGACGTGCAAGGAGGCCGTGCTCAAGTACTACGGCTTCGGACTGCGGATCGACGCCGGTGAGGTCGCGCTGACCGGCTGGCTGCCGGACGGCCGCTTCACCTGGCGGCCCGGGGGCGGGCTGCTGCGCCACGCCCCCGTCGCCGAGACGCGGCGGCCGGCCGGGTGGGCCGGCGTGGTCGCCGGCCACCACCTGGCGCTGGTGGAAAGGCCGTTGGGCGGCTGAGCCGCGCCCGCCTTCCGGGTGCTGCGGGCGTTTCGGGCGTGCGCACCGTCCCCGGTGGTTCACCGCGTGCACGGCATGCGAAGAGGAGGAAGAGGAGACCGTCATGACGGACCGCAGGACAGACCGCACGGCCGCAGCCGTGTCCACGTTCGCCCAGGCGCTGGAGACGGCGGCCGAAGCGGCGGCGCTGAGTCCCTCCTCCCACAACTGCCAGCCGTGGGGCCTGGGCCGTGCCACGAGCACGACGGCCCGCCGGGCGGCGGCGGACCTGACCGGTGCGGAGGCGGACGAGTACCTGGTCCTGGCCCTCGACCGCGAGCGGGAGCTGACGGCGCTGGCCGCGCACGCGGTGGAGATGGAGGTCAGCTGCGGCGTCTACTGGCGGATCCTGCTCCGCACTCTGGCGGCCCAGGGCTGGACGACGGCGGCGGTGCGCGTCCTGGACGGCGACGCGGACCCCGGTGCGGCGGGGCTGCCCGGCGGCGACCGCCCGTTCGGTGCCGGATGGCCGACGGCGTGGACGCCACTGTGCGTGGTGGCGCTGCGCCCCGGGCCGCTCTCCGGGGAACGGCCGGCCGACCTGCACGAGAGCGCGCTGGCCCGCCGCACCCACCGCGGGCCCTACGGGCGGGAGCCGGTGGCCCCCGGGCTGCTGCGCGACCTGGAGGAGCCCGCCACACCCGAAGCCGCGGCGCACCCGGTCCATCTCCGGCACCTGACCGAGCGGCGCGACCTGCGGGCCTTCGCGGCGTTCGTGGCCCGGCACGCGGGACGCGACTTCGGGCACCGGGCCGCCTGGCGGGAGACCCACTCCTTCGTCCGCCGGGACACCGCGGACGCGACCGCGCGGGGCGACGGGTTCACGCTGGAGCAGCTCTTCGGGCCCATGTCCCGGCCGCGCCGGGCGGCGATGCGCCTCGCGCTGGCCCCGACGACGATGTACCTGCTGGGCAAGGTCGGCTACCACCGGGTGCTGGCCGCCGGACTCGCCGACGTCGTGCGCCGCACTCCGGCCGTGGTGACCATGGGCTTCGCCGGGCAGGCGCCCACGCGGGCGGAGCAGCTCGGGGGCGGGGCGCGACTGGCCGACTACTGGTGGCGGGCGACCCGCCACGGTCTGTCCCTGCACCCCATCAGCATCGTCCTCCAGCACGACGACCTGCGCGGCCGGCTGGAGCGGGAACTCTCCCTGCCCGGCCGCACCTTCTTCGTGAGCCGGGTCGGTGTGGCCGGCTCGCCCGCGCCGCGCTCCCACCGGCGCGCGGACGCCGCCGGGCACGTGTCCTTCTGAGCGGGGCGGGTACGAGGAGCGGGTACGAGGGGCTGGTACGAGAGCGGCGGCATTCACACGTTTCGCGACAAGATCTTCTTGAGGTGGAAACCACTTCGTATCAGTCTCTCACCAGGGCCTCGCAAGTCCCTCTCCACGGGTGCACACGCGTGCTAAGTTTGGCCGCATGACGCATATCGGGGGAATCGCAAAGAAAGGCGTCCGGCACCGACTTGCCACCGCCGGCGCCGACCCGCACGCCATGTACGGTCCTCATCCTTCCTGGACGAAAGTCAGCGCATGACGACCCGTGTCCTGGTGTGCTGCGACCGCGTCATCCTGGGCGAGGGAATTCGCGCATTGCTGGAGCGCCACGACATGAAGGTGCAGGTGGAGACGACCCTGCGCGGCTCGCTGGCCACGGCTGCGGAGACCGGGCCCGACATTCTGGTCGGCGTCGCCCCACTGTTCACCATGGACAGCATCGACAAGCTCACGGAACTCGCGCGACTCGGCAAGACCATTTTGCTGACCAAGCCCGAGAATACCCACCGCGCATTCGAGGCGCTCCGCGTCGGAGTACGCGCCGTATTGTCGGCCGAAACGTCGGTCGAAGAACTGGTGCACGTCATCAGAACCATCACCGAAGTCAATGCCATAATCGCCCCGGAAGAGGCGCAGGAAGCCCTGACGCGCTATTGGCGCAGCAAGGCCCCGAAGAACCTCCGCCCCGAACTGACCCCTCGGGAAACGGAAGTTCTCCTCTTACTGACCCAGGGCAAGACAAACACCGAGATGGCCGCGACCCTCTCCGTCTCGCCCACCACCGTCAGGTCCCACGTACACCGGATCCTGCGAAAACTGGGCGCGGCGACCCGTGCGCAGGCCGTCGCCATCGCCTACGAGTCGGGTTTCCTGGGCACCTGCTCGGGTTACGGCACTCCGGCCCACTGAATGCCCCCCCGTCCGGCCGTGCCGCTTCGCGTTCCGTGCGGCGGCCCGGCCGGGCATCCCGCACCACAGCCCTTTGTCAGGGCCGTGCCCGGTAGCCGGGTTCCAGGAGTTCGCCGCTCATCTCCTCGACGACCGTCGCCATCGTGTCGAACACGGTGACCAGGTCCTGAAAGGCCTCCGTTTTCATGTCCCGGGAGAATTCGTCCGGCCCGGTCACCGAGATGCTCTCGAAGTAGTGGAATGGAGCGTCCTGTTCGGTGCTCACCCGGTGCACGGCGAAGGCGCGCACACTCGGCAGCCGGGGACAGGTCGCGTAGTCGACGTCCCGGACCCAGGCCTCGAAGCGGGCCGGGTCCACTCCGTCGTGCAGACGAATGCGGTGGATGATGACGTCCATCTCTCGGGTCTCCCTGACGGTGCGTTCAGCGGCGGGCCGCGGGACGCCGGCGCCCGAGGCCCAGCGCTCGCGCGACGTTGTTCTTCTGGATCTCGTTGGTGCCGGAGAAGATCCGGGCGGGCAGCGCGTCCCGCAGCAGGGTCTCCGCCTCCCCGTCCATGACGCCCAGCGCCCCTCTCAACTGGACGGCGTCCAGACCGAGTTGCACGGCCGCCTCACTGACCGCGATCTTCGCGAGAGCCGGGCCGATCTCGTCCGCCGTGCCGTCGGACAGGGAACGGGCAGCGCGGTACAGGAGCAGCCGGGCCCCCTCGTAGCGGCCCAGCATGTCGACGATGCGGTGGCTGACCGCCTGGAAGCCCCCGATGGGCGAGCCGAACTGCTCGCGGTCCCGGACGTGGTCCACCGTGGACTCCAGCACCCGGCGCATCGCTCCGAGGTAGGCCGCGAAGAGGCAGGTGCGCTCCCACTTCATCGAGGAGGAGAAGATGCTCGCCCCGGAGCCCTCCGCGCCCAGCACCGCGCCGGCCGGGACGAAGCAGTCGTCGAAGTGGACGTCGGCGGTGGGGGAGCCGCGCAGGCCCACCTTGTCGTACGGACGGCCCACCGTGAGTCCCGGGGTGGAGGCCTCGACCAGGAAGGTGGTCAGTCCGAAGTAGCCGCCCCGTGGATCGGTGGCGGCCTGCACCACGAACACGTCGGCCACGGGGGCGTTGGTGATGAAGCACTTGGAGCCGCTGAGCACATGGCCGTCGTCGACGGCGCGGGCGCGGGTGCGCAGGTGCAGCGCGTCCGAACCGGCCTCCGGCTCGGTGATGGCGTGCGCGGCGATCCGCTCGCCGGAGCACAGGGCCGGCAACCACGCGGCGCGCTGTTCCGCGGTGCCGAACTCGACGATCGGCATGACGGCGGCGAACAGGTGCGCGGCGACCGAGAAGGCGAAGCCGGTGTCCGCGCAGCCGTAGCCGAGCGCCTCCATCGTGGCGGCCGCGGACACCGCGTCCAGACCGCTGCCGCCGTACTCGCCGGGCACGGTGGTGCCCGTCAGGCCCTGCTTGCCGGCCAGCAGCCAGCGCCGCCGGAAGTCCTCGGCATCGTCGAAACGGCCGGAGGAGTCCAGCTCGCGCCGGGCGAACCGCACGACCATGTCGCGCAGTTCCCTGGTCTCGGTGTCGAACCCGGCGTCGAAGTCGAAGTTCATCGCGTTGCGTCCGTGCCTTCCTCGATCAACAGGTGGTAATTGATGCCGCCGGTCCCGAACGCGCTCACCGCGGCGCGCCGCGGCCGGCCCGCCCCGGCGGGCCAGGGCCCGGCTTCGGTGGCCACCCGCGCGGGGATGGCGTCCAGGGCGAGGTCGGGGCTGAGTTCGTGCAGGTTGACGCTGGGCGGCAGGGTGGCCTGCCGCAACGCCTGGAGTGTGCGCAGCAGTCCGGCCGCGCCGGCCGCCGCGAAGGTGTGGCCGAGGAAGGACTTGGCGGATCCGATGTGCAGCGGTGCCGTACGCCGTCCCGTGCCGTAGACCTGTGCGGCGGCGGCGACCTCCACGCGGTCGCCCAGGCGGGTGCCGGTGCCGTGGGCCTCCAGGTAGTCCACCTCGTCCGGGCCGAAGTCGACCTGGGCGAAGGCCTGCCGTACGGCCCGTGCCTGGCCGTCGGCGTCGGGGGCGATCAGCGACTTCGCGTCGTTGGACGCGCCGACCGCGCGGAGCACGCCGAACACCCGGTCACCGTCGCGGCGGGCGTCCGTCAGGCGCTTGAGCAGGAAGAGCGCGCAGCCGTCGCCCGGAGTGAAGCCGTCGGCGCCGGCGTCGAAGGGGGTGATCCTGCTGTGCGACAGCAGGCCCAGCGAGGAGCAGAGCACCATGTCCCGCGCGTTGCAGGGCAGTTCCACGCCACCGGCCACGGCGTAGTCGGCGCCGCCGGAGCGCAGCCGTCCCACGGCCACGTCGACGGCGGCCAGCGAGGAGGCGCAGGCCGCCTCCACCGCCACCGGTACGGCGTCCAGGCCGTGTTCGTTGCCGAGGAGCGCCGCGATGCCGCTGGCGACGCAGCCGTCCCAGGTGGTCGGCAGGTCGTCGGGCCCGGGCTCGCCGAACCGGTCCCGCACCAGCTTGGTCACCGCTTCGACGTCGTCCGGCCCCAGTGCGGCGAACGCGGCCAGGGAGCGGACGTCCGCCTCCAGGTCGTCGAGGCACAGACCGGTGTGCAGCCGGCGTTCCCTGGACAGGCCCAGGTTGCTGCCGACGACGACGGTCCCGGCGCCGTCGAGTGCGTGCGGGCCACGCCCGTAGCGGGCGAACATCTCGGCGGCCACGTCGAGTCCGAGGCGCTGGGCCGCGTCCGTCGCCGCGTACCGGTGCGGGGGGATGCGCAGCCCGGGGGGCGGCTGCGTCGGCACCGGGACGGGCGCGCCCAGGTCGGTGTAACTGCGCCCGAGGGCGAGCGCGCCGGGAGCGTGGTAGAGGTCCCGGTCGAACGACTCGGCCGGCAACGGCCCGATCCGGTCCCGCCCGGAGAGCATGGTCCGCCAGAACCCGTCCGCGTCGGGCGAGTCGGCGAAACGACCGCCGAACCCGACGATCGCGATGGGCTCCGCCTCCCACGCCCCGGTCTCCCGGCCCGCGGCGGACGCCTCCCCGCCCGGGAACCGCCGCCGGGCCGCACCGGCGGCGCGCGCACCGCCGAGGTGCGCGTCGGCGCCCGCCCCCTGGGGCACGGAGCCGGCCGGTGCGGCTTCCTCCAGGAGCACGTGGCAGACGGTGCCGGTCAGTGAGGCGCCCAGGACCGCGGCGCGCCGGGGCGTGCCGTCGGTGGACGGCTCCCAGGGCTCGGCCGCGCGCGGGACGCGGAACGGACCAGTCCTCGGAGCGGGATCCGTGCCGGGCAGCACCGGGGGGACGGTGCGGTGGTGCAGGGCCAGCGCCGCCTTGGTGACACCGGCGAGCCCGGTGTTGGCGAAGGTGTGGCCGAGCCGGTCGCGCACGGTGGTCACGGCCACCGAGCCCCGGGGCGCACCGGCGTGGATCCCGGCGATCGCCTCCTGTTCGGCGCGCCCCACGGCGGCCGTGCCGTATCCGGCGCACTCGACGAGCCGTACGGACCCCGGCGCGACGTCCGCCCTACGGTGCGCGGCCTCGGCGGCGGCCCGGCGGTGCGCGGCCGACAGCGAGTAGCGGAAGGTCCCCGGCCGCGCCTCGTGCCGCAGGGCGCAGTCCAGGACCGACGCGTACACGCGGTCGCCGTCCCGCTCCGCGGTCGACCGGCGCTTGAGCAGCAGCGCCCCGAGCCCCTCCGTGAGGACGGGAGCGTCCCCGGGGCCCGCCTCGGAGGGCCGGGCGGCGAACCCCTTGGCCGCCAGCGCCCGCCGCGCGAAACGGCCCTCGTCGCGCTGCCCCACCACGACCAGGACGGCCTCGGCGAGCCCCGCGCGCAGGCTGTCCACGGCGTGCGCGAGAGCCAGGTACGAGGTGGCGTCCGCCGACTCGACGGCGAGGGTACGCCCGCGCAGCTTGAAGGCGGACGCGATGCGGGCCGGGATCGTACTGGCCATCTCGCCCACCCGGTCGTGCGGCGAGGCGCCCAGCCGGCGCGACAGCGCGTCGTTGAGTTCCTGCCCGGCGGCCCGCGCGTCGATGCCGGTGTCGCGCCAGGCGCCGTCCGCGAGGACCTCCGTCAGGTCCCGGGCGTAGCGGGCGCCGTCGACGCGCAGGGCGTTGGCGTACTGCCGGTCCAGGCCGAGGCAGGTGCCCACGACGACGTCCGTGCGCCCGCGGTCGGCACGGGAGCCGGTGGCGTCGTCGAGGCACTGGCGGGCCGCCTCCACCATGAGCAGTTGCAGGCGGGCCATGGAGGCGGCCTGGGCCGGCGGGATCCCGAACCGTGCCACGTCGATGTCGATGTCGCCGAGGCCGCCGGGCGCGGGTCCGGTGCCGGAGGCGGCGGGCGCCGAACCGTCGGCGAGCAGCAGCCGCCACAGGTCCTCGACGCCGTGGGCTCCCGGATAGAGGGCGGACATCCCGACGATGGCGATCGGTTCAGCGGGGTCCGGCGCAGCCGACGCCGTGTCCGTGTCCGTTTCCGTGACTGCGAGTGTGGGTGTGGGTGTGGGTGTGTCCGTGGCTGTGGCTGTGGCTGTGTCGTTGTCTGACAACTTCTCGTTCCTGTTCACGTGGGCACCGCCCGCGGCCGGCCCCGGGTCGTCAGGCGGTGAGCAGGCTGGTGTCGGCCGGCGCGTACGGCTCGCGCCACAGCGCGGAGGGCACCTTGAGGACCGGGTCCTGCGCGAGGATCTCGGCGTGCCGCCGGCGCAGCAGCGCACCCGGCTGGACCCCCAGTTCGTCGTCGAGCCGCTTCCTGGCCAGGCGGTACGACTCCAGGGCGTCTCCCTGACGTCCCACCCGGTAGAGGCCGACCATCAGCAGCTCGCAGAACCGCTCGCGCAGGGGGTACTGCGCCACCAGCTGCTGGAGCATGGCGATCGCCTGGGCCTCGCCGCCGTGCAGGCACATCGCGCTCATCAGATCCTCCAGGGCCGTGAGCCTGCGTTCCTCGAACAGGGCCGCGGCGCCCCGGCAGCGCCTGCCCTCACCCGCGTCGATGAGGGCGGGCCCGCGCCACAGCCGCAGACCGGTCTCCAGCAGTTCGACGGCGCGCGCGGGGTCGGCGGGGAGCAGGGCGGCGCCCTGCGAGACGAGTCGCAGGAAGCGGTTGCCGTCCACGCACTGCGGGTCGATCTCCAGCAGGTAGCCGCCGAGCACGGAGCGCAGGATGCCGCCCGCCCGCTCGGGGCAGGCACCCTCGTTGAGCACTTTCCGGGCCCGCGCGGCATGCGCCTGGAGGGCGTTGAGGACGTTGTCGGGCGGGGTCGCGCCCCACAGTTCGTCCACCAGGTCCGCGAGCGACACGGCCCGGCCCGCGTCGATGGCGAGCGTCGCCACCAGCGTACGGACCTTGCCGGCCCGGATGCCGCCGCCGCTGTGCGACGTGTTGACCGACACGGGTCCCAATATGTTGATTTCCACGCATCCCCCGAAGTTGTACAGGCTGGGTCCGTGGTCCGAGGAGCCGGCCGCGCGGCCGGCCGTCCTGCCGGACCGGGCCGTCCTCGCGCGCGTTCTCCGCACTCCCATGAGCGGATGGGGTGCCGGTCGCGGCCGTCCTGACCGGCCCCGACGGGGTGCCGCCCGGCTTTTGGCTGGCTCCGGACCAGTTTTCGAACCGGGTCCATCGTGGCAAGCACTCCCCCACCCGTCATCCACCGAACGATCGGATTCCGCCCTCAACACAGGACGGGTGATTCCCGACACCACCGTCAATGTGTTGAGGCCGTACCGCGCTCCGGTTCAACGGAAGTGAACGACGCAAACGAAGCACCCCACCGGGATGCGACGGCGGTGGACCGGCATGATGGTGGCTGCGGCCCTCGGTGGGGGCCGCAGATGTTTGCCCGTCGAGCCGAAAGAGGAAGATGAACGGGATGTTCACCGCGGTCAGAGGGCAGAGAAGAAGAGTGGTGTAAGCCGTGCACATTGTCATCATGGGCTGCGGGCGCGTGGGCTCCGCGCTCGCCCAGACCCTGGAGCAGCAGGGGCACACGGTCGCCGTGATCGACCGGGACCCCACCTCCTTCCGTCGCCTCGGTTCCTCCTTCGGCGGCCGCCGGGTCACCGGCATCGGCTTCGACCAGGACACCCTGCGCGAGGCGGGCATCGAGGAGGCCGGCGCCTTCGCCGCCGTCTCCAGCGGCGACAACTCCAACATCATCGCGGCCCGCGTGGCCCGCGAGATGTTCGGCGTGGAGAACGTCGCCGCCCGCATCTACGACCCGCGCCGCGCCGAGGTCTACCAGCGCCTGGGCATCCCCACCGTGGCCACCGTCCGCTGGACGGCCGACCAGATGCTGCGCCGGCTGCTCCCCTCGGGCGCCGAGCCGCTGTGGCGCGACCCCACCGGAGGCGTCCAGCTGGCCGAGGTGCACACGTCCTCGTCCTGGGTGGGCCACAAGATCAGCAGGCTCCAGGAGGAGACGGGCGTGCGGGTGGCCTTCGTCACCCGGCTCGGGGAGGCGATCCTGCCGTCCTCGCAGACCGTCCTTCAGGAGGGTGACCTCGTGCACGTCATGATGCGCACCGACGAGGTCCACAAGGTCGAGGCGGCGTTCGCCAAGGGTCCCGAAGAGGAGGGCGGTCACTGATGAGGGTCGCCATTGCCGGAGCCGGCGCGGTCGGCCGTTCGATCGCGGGCGAGCTGCTGGAGAACGGGCACGAGGTCCTGCTCATCGACAAGGCGCCGACCGCCATCTCGGTCGAGCGCGTCCCGATGGCGGAGTGGCTGCTCGCCGACGCCTGCGAGATCACGTCCCTGGACGAGGCGGCGCTCCAGCGCTGCAACGTCGTCATCGCCGCGACCGGCGACGACAAGGTCAACCTCGTCGTCTCGCTGCTGGCCAAGACGGAGTACGGCGTTCCGCGCGTCGTCGCCCGGGTGAACAACCCGAAGAACGAGTGGCTCTTCAACGAGTCCTGGGGCGTGGACGTGGCCGTCTCCACCCCGCGGCTGATGTCGGCCCTGGTGGAGGAGGCGGTGAGCGTCGGCGACCTGGTCCGGCTGCTGCGCTTCAGCCACGGCGACGCGAACCTGGTCGAGCTGACGCTGCCGGAGGAGTCGGCCCTGGCCGGTACCCAGGTCGGCGACGTCCAGTGGCCCGAGGACACCTCACTGGTGACGATCATCCGCGGCACCCGGGTGCTGACGCCGTCCCGGGAGGACTCCCTGGAGGCGGGCGACGAACTGCTCTTCGTCGCCGCGCAGGCCCGTGAGGAGCAGCTGGAGGACCTGCTGTCGGCGCGCCGACGGCCCGACGGGGCGGTCTGACGGCCGCGGTCCGACGGGGCGGTCCGACGGGGCTCAGGACGGCCTACGGTGGTGGGGGGGGCCGGGCAAATGCGCGGGCCCCCCCCCCCCCACGCCGAGGGGCAGCACCTGAACGCCGTCTTGAGCGTCGCCGACCGGTTCCGCTCCGGCGGCCACGTGATCCTGTTCCGGGTCCGCACCCGTTGGCCTGCCGGGGCGGAACCCCTGG